>JAHRXB010000108.1 GCA_019104905.1 Bdellovibrio sp. | reverse complement strand
CTCAGAGCTGGTTGCGATATCAACTTGCTCTGTGGTGGCCTTGTTGTCGCCAACAGTGGATTCAGCCGTTGTTGTTGTTGTTTCGGTGGTCGTGGTGGTCTCGGCAATTGTTTCGCCCAAAGCATCCTCAGGGAGTTGGTCGCTCGCCAAAGAATCATCGCCGGCGATTTCTAAAGATTCGTCGCCTTCAAGTTTTTCAAGATCGGCAGAATCGTGATCAGCGGCAACTTCTGTATCCGCATGACTATCTTTAGACGTACAGCTTGTTAGCTGAAAAGCCAGACCTAAGCACGCTAGCAAGATAACGAGTTTTTTCATCATGTGTTCATCCTTGAGTGATGCTATGAAACATACTGTTTCAGTAAAGCGTTATTAACAATCTAAAGCACAAGATAGAAGGCTTGCAAATATTAATAAAACCCCTAGACTTTCGCTCTAAGGAAACTTAAGCCTGCTGCCAATCTTAATTCTATTTTTGTCAAACCATCCCTTATTCATTTCAAGAGCATATTTAGCTGGCTTTGCGCTGGGATAAGAGGCCAGTTGCGGCTCGGGGATTCCTTTGCCCGACTTCATTTCCTGAATATCGACCAAGGTCCCGCTCTTATCAAAATAGCCAATAGAAAGATCAATCAAAGTATTTTTCATCCAAAAAAAACGAGTCTCTTCATTTTTAAAGATAAAGAGCATCCCCTCGTCCGGACCTAGACTTTCCCTGAACATAAGACCACGTTCGTGTTGTGCCGGCGTCTCGGCAATTTCCACGACCAAGGTTTTAGGTCCCAACTTAATCTTTCGCGTCTTGAATTCACCCGCGTGAGCGGAGGTCAGAAGAAACAAA
Source organism: Bdellovibrio sp. (assembly GCA_019104905.1). Lineage (GTDB taxonomy): Bacteria > Bdellovibrionota > Bdellovibrionia > Bdellovibrionales > Bdellovibrionaceae > Bdellovibrio. The sequence goes on along the minus strand of JAHRXB010000108.1, from coordinate 24,753 downwards.
AAGGAGAAGGCCGAAAGAAAAACTATTTTGGCAATGAGACCTTTACTTCTTTTTAAGCATTTCAAGAGCAACACCATAACGAACTCCTTTTGTTGAGACAATCATTCCAGGCAAATGAAGCGCCTCGAGGACCGCCAAGAGGATGGAAGCCCCGACAAAAATAATATCGGCGCGGCCCCCCAATTGATATTTTATTTTCTTCTCTTCGACGGTGGTCGCGGCAAACTCACGCACCCAATATTGAAGACGCTCTTTCTTTAAAAAGAAACCGTCCACTTTTTTTTCATCAAAGCCCCCGACCTCAATCGCAACTAAAGATGTCGGCGTGCCCGCCACGGCAAGGACTTGATCAATGCGTTCGTTTCTTAGTTCTGGCAGCACCCTTTGCAATTCTTGCGCAATGTAGTCTTCAACGGCTTTTTGTTCGTGAGGAGGAACGGGCTGAACGCTCACAAGCTTTTCCGTCAAACGAACTCCTCCGATATTAAGGCTTTCTCCAAAAAGAATTTGCGAGCCTCGCCCGACGATGAGTTCTGTTGAACCGCCCCCCACATCCACGACCAACGAGGTTTTATCGTTGTCGGCCAGGCCCGCCGTTGCGCCTTGATAAGTAATCCGAGCTTCATCTTCGCCGGGAATAATTTGAATAGGAATTCCCAGATCCTCACCGATCTTAAACAGCTCACGACCATTTTTTGCGTCACGAGCTGCGGAGGTGGCCATGGCGAGAATCTGATCAACGCCCTGCAAGTCGATTTCTTTTTTAAATTGCGTGAGAGTCTCGCGCGCCCTTTGCAGGGCTTCGGGATGAAACTCTCCGGTCTTGTCGACACCTTGGCCCAAACGCACCACCTGCATCAAATCCTTATGGACCTTGATGATGCCTTCGGCGGTACCCTCAGCAATCAGACATAAAAATGTGTTGGTTCCCAGATCAAGTGCAGCGACTTTCATTTTACTTCAATTTCTCCTGAAGAATTTTATTTACCAACTCGGGATTTGCTTGCCCCTTAGAGGCCTTCATCACGGCACCCACAAAAAATCCAAAAAGATTTTTCTTCTTGCTCGTTTTGTGATCTTCCACGGTTTGTGCGTTCGCCGCTAAAACATCATCGACGATTTTTTCGATCGCCGCAGGATCAGAGATCTGAATAAGTCCCTTTTCTTTGACGACCACTTCGGGATCTTTACCCGATTGCCACATTTCTTGAAAAACCGTTTTTGCAATCTTTCCAGATATTGTGCCCTTATCAATCAAAGCAATCATGCGCCCAAGTTGCTGTGGTTTGATCGGAGAATCTTTGATCTCTTTGTTGGCTTGATTCAGCTCTCTTAAAAGTTCCGTCATGATCCAGTTTGAGGAGGCTTTAAAGTTTTTAGACTCTTTGGCGGTCTCTTCGTAAAAGTCAGCAAGAGCTTTTTCCATCGTCAGCACCAGAGCATCATACTCGGGAAGAGCATGTTCACTTTGGAAACGCTTAGCGCGCGCAATCGGCAACTCCGGCAGTTCTTTGCGGTACTGCTCAATCATGCTGTCGGTAACGATCACCGGCAATAAATCTGGATCTGGGAAATAACGATAGTCTTGGGCGTCCTCTTTGGTTCTCATTGAGAATGTCCGATTCTTGTCAGGATCCCATAGGCGAGTTTCTTGTATGATTTTTTCTCCGCGCTCAACGGCGTCGATTTGGCGTTCGATTTCGTATTCAATCGCCTTTTCAACAAAACGAAACGAGTTGATGTTCTTAATTTCAACCTTGGTTCCAAATTGTGGTGCACCGACTTTACGCACAGACACGTTACAGTCGCAACGCATAGATCCTTCTTCTAAATTTCCGTCACAGACATCAAGATAACGGACTATCTGACGAATCGTTCGCGCGTACTCCGCCGCTTCCGCGGGTGATCGTAGGTCGGGGCCAGAGACAACCTCTAACAGAGGAATCCCAGAGCGGTTGTAGTTGATTAACGTGTATTCACCGTGATGACTGGATTTTCCGGCATCTTCTTCCATGTGCGCGCGAGTAATAGATATGGTCTTTTCCACGCCGTCGACTTTAAAAGAGATCGTGCCATTTTCACACAAAGGCTGATCATACTGAGAGATCTGGTAACCCTTGGGAAGATCCGGATAGAAATAGTTTTTACGCGCAAAAACAGACTTGCGACGAATATCACAACCCAAAGCCAGCCCGGTTTTTATGGAATATTCCACAGCCTTCTTATTCAGAACGGGCAGTGTGCCGGGCATCCCGGTGCTGACGGGTGATGTGTTTTCATTGTCTCCGGCATTGAACTCCGTAGAGTCCGCGCAAAATATTTTTGTCGCCGTACTCAATTGTACGTGAATTTCAATTCCAATAACGGCCTCAAAACCTCTATACGACATGGGGATTTTTTCCTTTCACCGGAGAAGCGCTTTCAAGGGCGTAGGCCACATCCAACATCTTTTGTTCTTCAAAGTGTCCTGCCGTCAGCTGCACCCCAATAGGAAGACCGTCTTGAGACATCCCAAATGGAACACTCATTCCTGGCAGACCCGCAAGATTTGTAGATGTCGTAAAAATGTCGTTAAGATACATCGTCAACGGATCAGAAATCCGTTCACCGATTTTGAAAGCCGGGGCCGCAGTCACAGCGCTCAAGATGACGTCACACTTTTTAAAAGCCTCAAGGTATTGATTCATGATCAAGCGACGAACCTGACCCGCCTTATTGTAGTAAGCATCATAGTATCCACTTGAAAGACAGTAGGTCCCCAACATGATACGGCGTTTGACTTCTTTTCCAAAACCTTGCCCGCGGGTCTTGCTATAGAACTCCTCTAAATCAATCGCAGAGAGATTCTTAAAGTCCGCTCGATACCCATATTTAACCCCATCATATCGAGCTAAATTCGAAGAGGCCTCGCTGGCCGCCACAAGATAGTAAACGGGAACTGCGACCTCCGTCATTGGAACAGAAACTTCAACAATTTCGGCTCCCATTTTTTTCAATGTTTCAATGGAGTTTTCCACAGTTTTTTGCACGTCGGGATGCAGGCCGCCCGCCATGTACTCTTTCATCAGGCCAATCTTCATACCTTTGACATCCGCCTTCAGATGTCGACTCCACGCAGGAACAGACTTTTGAGTTGTCGTCGAATCATGACTATCAAAACCAGAAATAACTTCCAAAGTCAGAGCCGCGTCTTTCACGCTGCTCACCATGGGGCCGGCTTGATCCAAAGAAGAAGCAAACGCGATAATTCCATAGCGGCTCACGCGCCCATAAGTGGGTTTTACGCCTACAATTCCACAAAAGCTTGCGGGTTGGCGAATCGAGCCCCCTGTGTCTGTTCCCAAAGCACCCACCACCAAGCGAGCCGCTTGGGCGGCGGCAGAACCCCCTGAAGAGCCCCCCGGAACACAATCTAAGTTCCAGGGATTGCGAACAATCCCGTGAAAGGACGTTTCATTGGAAGAGCCCATAGCGAACTCATCTTGATTGAGTTTCCCCATAACCACGATTCCCGCTTTTTTCAGGCGCGCAACAACCGTCGCATCATACGGGGGCACAAAGTTCTCAAGAATTTTTGAGCCCGCTGTCGTTGTCAGGCCTTTCGTGCAAAACATCTCTTTGATTCCAAAAGGCACACCTGCCATCAGGCCTGCGTCTTCGCCCTTGGCGATGCGAGCATCAATGGCTTCCGCCTCATGAATGGCGTGGGCGTTTTTGGAGGAAAAAGAATTGAGCCTTCCATCCAATGATTCAATCCGTTTTTGAAAATGTTCTGTCACCTCTTTGGCGCTGACTTTTTTTGACTTTACCGCAGCAGCAATTTCAGTGATGGAGGCGAATGTTAAATCCATTGTATCAATCCTTATACAACCGGTGGAACTTTAAAGAGATTGCCTGCTTTGGCGGGGGCGTTGGCCGTCATCTCTTCGGCCGAAAACTCTTGTTTAACGACATCTTCTCGCCAGTAAGCTTCAATTTCAGTGGGCGTGACCAACGGCTCAACGCCTGTCGTATCTATTTTTGCGATCTGTTCGAAGTGCCCCAAGGCTTTTGCCAACTGAATGCTATATTCATGAGCCTCTTCCTCTGTCACATGAAGGCGGGCGAGCTTTGCGATGTGCTCGATGGTTTTCTTGTCAATCATGGGGATTCTCCTTTGCAGGATTTGAAGTCTTTAAAGATAGTCAAAAAATAATACCTAGTCACTCTTTGCTCGTCGTATTGCTTTGCGACTGGACCTTTAGAGCTAATATGATAAATTGCGGTCATGTCCAAGAAGCGCCACGAAGAACTCAAAAAAATCATCAGCCGGCACGACTATCTCTACTACGTCATGGATCGTCCCGAAATCTCGGATTTTGAATACGATCAACTTTTTGATGAGCTGCTGAAGCTGGAGAAATCGGAAAAAGGTCTTGATCTTACTGATTCTCCCTCGCAACGAGTGGGGGGGTTGCCCTTAGATGCCTTTGAGAAGGCCCCTCATCGCATTCCCATGTTGTCATTAGCCAATAGTTATTCTCCCGAAGACATCTTTGATTTTGATGAGCGTGTTAAAAAATTTCTCAATGCCGACAAAGACATCGAATACCTGTGCGAGCCCAAGTTTGACGGCCTTTCTATGGAGCTGATCTACGAAAATGGCCATTTTGTTCGTGCGCTCACGCGAGGGGACGGGGCTGTCGGCGAGGATGTGACTCAAAATATTCGTACCATCAAAAGTATTCCTCTGAAACTTTCTTTAAAAGATCCGCCGCCTCTTTTAGAGGTGCGGGGTGAAGTTTTAATGTTCAAAGAGGACTTCGCGAAACTGAACGAAACCCAGCAGGAAAATGGCCAGCAAACTTTTGCCAATCCTCGCAATGCCTCTGCCGGCTCGGTAAGACAGCTTGATTCTAAAGTTACAGCGTCACGCCCGCTGCGCTTTTATGCCTATGCCTTAGGGGCCACGGACGGTGTCGAGTTTAAGACTCAACAAGAGATCGAAGACTACTTTGTGGAAGTGGGAATTCCTTCTTTGCGCAACAAAGAGGGCCTGGAGCTTGTGAAGCTTTGTAAGGGCCCCACTGAGGTCGCCTCTTATTACCACAACATTGAAAAGGTTCGCCCCGGCCTTGCCTTTGATATTGATGGCATCGTGATTAAGGTGAATTCACTGCGCCTTCAGGATGATTTGGGTATGGTCGCACGCAGTCCTCGCTGGGCCACGGCTGCGAAATTTAAACCGGAACAGGCTTTTACGGTTATCGAGGATATCGCCGTTCAAGTGGGGCGCACGGGAGCCCTCACTCCCGTCGCCATCATGAAGCCTGTCAAAGTGGGTGGCGTCACCGTTAGCAATGCAACTTTACACAACCAAGATGAAATCACTCGCAAAGACGTTCGCATTGGTGACACTGTTGTCATCCAAAGAGCCGGCGATGTAATTCCCGAAGTCGTTTCGGTCGTTTTGGATAAGCGCCCCCAGCACAGCAAACCCTTTGAAATGCCCACCCACTGTCCGGTTTGTAAGTCCGTCGTCGTAAAGATGGAAGACGAGGTTGTCACTCGCTGCGTGAACCCTCTTTGTATCGCCGTCGTCAAAGAGTCTCTTAAACACTTTGTCGCCCGTCGCGCAATGAATCTGGATAAGGTCGGGGACCGTCTGATTGAAACCTTGGTCGATCACAAGCTGCTTTCGCGTTTTTCTGATTTTTATCGGCTGACCAAAGAACAAATTCTTTCCTTGGAACGACAAGGAGATAAGTCTGCCGAAAATATCATTAACAGCATTGAAAACAGCAAGTCTCCCACCCTGGCGAGGTTCATTTTTGCCCTGGGCATTCGCTTTGTCGGAGAACAAACGGCAAAACACTTGGCCGAACACTTTTTAACTGTCGAGAACTTTGTTAACGCCAGCGAAGAAGAACTTCTTGTTGTGCCTGAAATCGGCCCGAAAGTCGCCAAAGCCATCATCGCCTGGACAACCAACAAAGAACTCGTCAAAGAGATTCACGATATGCAAAAGCTGGGAGTGAAGATCACCAACCCCGTTCGCTCCCAAGAAGGAAAACTTTCGGGAATGAGTTTTCTGATCACGGGGACTTTGCCGGTGAAGCGAGATGACGCCAAAGACTTGATCGAAAAAAATGGCGGAAAAATATTGGGCTCTGTTTCTTCCAAACTCAATTATCTGGTGGTCGGCGATGATCCGGGATCCAAAGTGGAAAAGGCTCAAACCCTGGGGGTTCAAATTATCTCATGGGAAGATCTGCAGAAAATGCTTTAAGCTGAAATCAACAGTATTTAAAAAGAAAAAACCCACGCCAAAGCGTGGGTTTTTTTGTGATTTCTATTTAAAAGCTCTCAACTAGAGATGATCAATCACGATGTCGCGAGCCATAACAGTCTTACGACCATCTGCTTTCGCACTCTCAACACCTTTCAAGCAAAGTTGCTCGATAGCTTTGCTAAGAACATCAATTGTCTCAGCAGAAGTGTTCATTTGACCTTTTTCCTTGATGAGTTTTTTCACTTTGCTTGTCACTACAAGTACGTCTGCCATGATTAAACCTCTCCATCCATGTGTGTTTTTACCAATAAAAGGTTTGCATAGGGTCTAGAAATTGACAATATGAAATCTTCTCGCGGCGCACTAATTCTTAGCGACCCGGGTTTAAAAGTGCCTCGGACTTTCCATCAACAAACTTAAACAGTTCGGCCTGCCTTGAGCCCGATTCGCCGGGGGAAATCCATACAAATGTTTTTTGATCCAAGGGTTTTGTACATTCCACATCCAAAAATGCCGGCGACCAACAGCCACTGTTCAAGTGCTCGACAGAGCCAATAATTTCATGACGGGTGTGATGAGTGTGTCCAAAAACAATGCGCTGCGCTTTGGTGATGGCGCTGGCCATCGCCAAAACTCGTTCATCCGGCTCTTTATACCCCGACACCAAAGAGGTCACCGATTTGCTGTAAAAAAGAAAGAAGGGCAGCAACAAAAAAAGCGGAATGAACGCCCAAAAAAATGAGATTTCATAGACTGCCCGAATAAAAACCATCAACTGGAAGATCAAAAAGAAAGTCACAAAGATGATAAACGCTCGATCCAGCCATAATTCGCGCGCCAACAAAAAAGGACTGCTTGCCGCCGGAGCGACAAAAAGTTCTTTCAGCTCTCTCACCATGCGCGGTTCGGCGTTGGCTTTTTCTGCGATCAATGCCACGCGATCTTCAATCTTTAATGGATTCCGAATGGGCGCCGCCAAACGGTCAAAGAAGGAGTGAAGAAGTGTCACAACCGAACCCCAAAACCACGTCAAAATAAGACCCGGCTGTGCTTTAACAACGTACTTCAGAAAGAAACGAATGTATTCAGGAAGGGTCATTATATAGTTGGTATCCACGTGGGGATTAAAAAATCCCATCCCATTCATTATGTAACGACAGGCGAGGTTTCCAAAGGGCAGCTTCAGCGAAATAAAGTTGTAACCTCTTACAAATGGATTGATAGGGTCTTCACACATGCAATAGGGATCGTACTGATTCCCGTGCTCTATCAACGTGTCCTGATTGCTGATATAAAACCATTCCACAAAACGCACTTCGTGACGTTTGTTCTCTGGCAAAGCGAGGTGCCGAAAGATCTCTTCTTGAACTTCGGGGAAGTGAAGTTCCAAGTCATGGTTTCCCATGACAAAGATCGCGCGATTTCCGCGCAGAATAAACTCTCGAAGAGCCCGGACAAATTCGGCATGATCTTTTAAAATCACCTCAATCTTAAATCGAGATCTCTCTTCCCGGGGATACAGGCCGCGATGTCTTTCCAGCCAACCAACATTAAAAACAGGCTCTTCGGGAAGACGCAAAACGCTGTCGAAATCGAAGATGTCTCCGTTAAGAACCAACTCCACCGGTGCCCCTTGAGACTTCTCTTCGCAATGTTTAAGGAAGCTTTCAAAAACATCATCAAAAAAGAACTGCCGGGTTTTAAACTTTTTCCAAAGCGGAAAACGCAGGTTCACGGGCTCTGCTTCGCATAAGTGCAAATCACTGATGACTGCCGTATGCGAGGCACATCTAAAATCTGGAAAAGGGCCTGAAAAAGAAGTGGGCAAATCTGCCTCCCAAGAATATGATCGTGCAGATGAGCGAATTTATCAAGAACCTGAAGACTCCAATTGCAATTGTCGGGATGGGCAAAAGCGGCGAGGCCGCTCGACGACTTCTACTTCACTGTGGTGTCCCCTCCCAGTCCGTACTCACATTTGACGTAAAATTGGATTCTGTAGATTTTAATGACCCCGCCCTTTTGCTGAGCAAAGGTCAGCCCCAGACGCTGGTCGTTTCCCCGGGGGTCCCCCTTTCATCTTCTTGGATTCAAGATGCCCAAAGTGCGGGACTTAAAATCACCAGCGAACTGTCTTTGGCGTGTTCTTGTCTAACCACGGAAAGACTTATTGGCGTTACTGGATCTGTCGGAAAAAGCACCACCGTTTCTCTTTTGGGGGCGGGGCTTGAGGCCTTTACAACAGCTTTTTTTGTCGGTGGAAATCTGGGAACTCCCTTTGCGGAATATGCAATAGACGTTTTGAGCGGGGCGCGTCCTCGCGCAGATTGGGTTGTTCTAGAACTCTCCAGTTATCAGTTGGAAAACTGCGAAAATCTTTCTCTGGATTTTTCAGCCATCACTTACTTCACCTCAAATCACCTTGAGCGCTATGAAAGCCTTGAGCATTACTATCGCACCAAGTGGAACATTCTATCTTTGACCAAGAAGATGATGCTTTTGAACTCCGAAGGCGGCGACCTTGTGGAGTACTTTAAAAACAATCACCACGAACAAATCAAAGTTATTTCTAAAAAAGACCCCACATTAGAGTCCTATCAACTTGAAAAAGCTTTGTTGATTGGACAACACAACCAAGACAACTTAGCTCTGGCTTCTTCGCTGGCCCTGGCTGCCGGATGGCCGGCCGCCTCTATTGACGGCATGAAATCCTTTAAAGGCCTTGTTCATCGCCTTGAAAATGTGGGGACGTTTAAAAACATTCGTTTTATCAATGACAGCAAAGCCACCGCCATGGACAGTGTTCTTATTGCAGCAACGGCTGCCTACGACACGCTTGAGGGTTCAGGAAAGTTATTCCTTCTTTTGGGGGGAAGAGACAAAAATCTTCCTTGGCAAGATTTGGGGCCACTTAAAAAATTCCGCAATATTGAGTTCGTCTTTTTTGGCGAATGTCGCAACATCGCTCAGCAAAAATCAACTTTGCCAGGTTCTTCTTTTTCTCATCTTGATGAGGCTTTGAATCACGCATTCCAAAGGGCCAATCCCCAGGACACGGTCCTTCTCAGTCCCGGCGGAACCAGCCTTGATGAATTCAAGTCCTTTGAAGAGCGTGGAAATTTCTTTAAACGAAAAGTCGAAGATTTCGCAAAATCCTGAATCGTTAAATTACTCTCTGAAGTTCAATACAGAAAGAGAGTTCGCGTCCACAGGCAGAACGCGTGAATAGATCTTCTGTGTACGTGCACCCACCACGACCACCTCGTGGGTGTCTTCGGGCACGTTGTAAAGAATGAATCCACCGCCCGCGATGCCCTTGCGATTTTGCAAAATGCGTCCTTGCATATCAAAGTACACAATATGGCGAGGATCAAACTGATCGTAAGCCGCAAGATAGACTTCAAAGTCTTCATCTGGAACAAAGCCGACAATAACTCCGGCACTGGCCGAATCATCCAGGCGTAAGAATGTTTTTATCGAATTCAACCAAGACCAGTGAACCAGTGGGACGTGAATAAATTCGTCGTTATCATTGTAAAGATGGCGAGCGGCAACATAATCTGCCCCTTCGGGCTGAATGCGCATCATTCCCAATCGGCTTAAGTGGGGAAGGCTGACCGTTGTGACTCCGGATTTAACATCCACATCTTCTGTCAAGCTCTGCATTGAAACAACCGCAGGATGAGGTTCACCCGTAAAGGCATCATAGACACGCAAAGGCACTGTCTCTGACTTTAATGTCGACTCAATATCTCCTTGGGCAACAGAGCCCTCTTCCACCACCACATTTTGATAGCCCAAAATAGAATCCGCCCGGGTCGCCAACAAAGAATGAAATCCCGCAGGGGCATTCACAAATGCAAATAAACCATTTTCACCTGTCGCGGTCAGCTTCGCATCGGGAAGCATAAACTGATTGAAGTAAACGGGTTGTAAATCCGGTGCGGACTCTAAAACGACCTCTATGCCTGAAAGATTTTTGCCATCAAGACTGACACGTCCCCAAACAATTGTGGGGGCTCCCTCAAAAGACTGAGTTCGCTGTTGTGCCACTATGTCTTGAAGAGCTTGAATCATTGATGCGGGATACAACTGCGTTTTAAATTCTTTTCCAGAAATGACGATCGCGGCTGTTTGCATGTGTTTTGGAGCCGCTGCTCTCATCACCGTACTAGAGCCCCTCATCACATTGTCCATCGCCACAAAGCCATCTTTTTTGGCAACAACTTCACTGACCCCTTTTACGAAAGTGACTTTCGTCTGCGCCGGAGCCACGTCATTCGGTTTTGGGTTATAAGCACTCGTTACAATACCGGCAAAGTCCGGGTGCGGTTCGATACGAATCTTCGGACCTTGCAAAGATTTACTCTGCGAGGCCACAAGACGGTTTAGGCGGAAAGACCCTTCACCTAAAGTTTTTCCATCTTTATTCACAAGGCGGGCAATCACCGTGCCGGTGACTTCTTCTACGTCGATATTATATAGACCTTGTTGCAAGTCCACGCGGCCCAGTTCTTTTAAAACACCTTCATCACTACGACGAATCTCAATGTGGTGTTCATTGGTGACCGCCAGTCCTCCGGTGATTTCGATAGGACCAACGATGGATTGTCCTCGCGACTCTTCCACCAGGCCGTAAGAGGGCCCTGCCTCTGATTTCTCTTGTTGAGTGGTGCTGTCGCCCGGATAGGCTCTGTTCGAAGGCAACTGAACCTGCGCCTGCGGAACACGGGTTTGGGATTTCCCGGAAGAGTCCACTCCCGAAATAAATACTTTCGACGAAAGGCCCTCACTTGCCACCAGAGCTCCTGATTTTTCAAGAACTTCTTTGGCCATGTCCGACCACGTTGGTGAAGACCAGTCTTCTCCTAAAACCTCACTGCGCCTTTGCGCCTCTTGAAGTCGCAAAGCCTGGGTGCGAGGAAGGCTGTCAATCCAATCATGGGCTTCGGGATCCGTCGTCGCAACAGCGGGCGAGCCCGCGTCTGGAAGAATGTTTTCAACACTTTTAGTAACAACCATCTCTTGAAGAGCGACTCTTTTTGAATATAGCGGCGCTGACGATGTTTTTTCGATCGCCAAATTCAGGGGTTTTATTTTTTCAATTTTTGCCCACTCCAGGTTCACACGATCGGCCTCTATAACTTCCTCAAAGGCGACATGGGGAGGAGAATTTTTTTGCGCTTTAATCGTCAAGGCATCATAGATAGGAATGAACTTCAAACCACCAACATGGCTTGACCAGCATAAGCATCCCGCTAAAACTGCAAACGGCATAAACCGTTTAAGCTGCATTCCTTGCAACAGTTACCTCTTCAAATAAAAGGAATAGTCACTCCTGACTAGTCTCTATCGTATTTAGAAGGAACGGAAGTCGTCAATAACGTTACGGGTGTCGCGACTTTGGTTAAGCGCTTGGCGAATCTTTTCAGCAATGGCCGCCGCCCTATCATCATCGCGCTCTATAAGGTCGAAGCCGCCATCCACATTACGACCTTCGACTAGGACCTCGACCTGAACATCATACGGACGACGGTCCCCCAGGATGGTGACATGCGTGGTATAGCGTTCACGCGCCATATCCATCTTCTCGATATTCTTATTTTTTTTGTCATAATAGCGAGAGTAGATCTCTCGCCCATTTTGGCTGACCGTTCGAGGCTCTCCAATGATGCCAACAACCACTCGGCGCGTTTCGCTTGCGTTTAAAGGCGTCTCGCGAATAATCACCCCCCCAGTTCGGCAACTGGACAAAAGAAGGGTCACACCAAGAAGAAACCAGGAAATCGCCTTATTCATTATTTCTTTTGAGCCTTATTCCAATCGTCCATGAACTGCTTAATACCTTTGTCAGTTAATGGATGGTGAGTCATTTGTTGCATAACCTTAAACGGAATCGTGGCAATGTCAGCACCCATTTCTGCGGCGATTTGGATATGCATGGGGCTTCTTACGCTGGCGACCAAGACTTCAGTATCAAAGTCATAGTTGCGATACATTTGAATAACCTGATCAACCATTGTCATACCTTCAACGCCAATGTCGTCAAGGCGACCAACAAAGGGAGACACCATGGTTGCTCCCGCCTTCGCAGCAAGAAGAGCTTGCATCGGAGAAAAGACCAGCGTGACGTTGGTCTTAATACCGTCAGCTTTAAGTTTTTTTACGGCAATCATACCATCTTCGCACATGGGAATTTTCACAACCACATTGGAGGCCAGCTTTGCCAGCTCCTTACCCTCACGATACATTTCTTCGGCTTGCAGACTGATCACCTCGGCCGACACGGGTCCAGAGATCTCTTTGCAAATTTCCTTAATCACGTCGTGAAATGGCTTTCCAGATTTTGCGATCAAAGACGGGTTTGTTGTCACTCCATCAACCCAGCCACGAAGGTTGGCTTGTCTGATTTCTTCAATTTCTGCTGTGTCGATGAAAAACTTCATGGGAACTCCCCGTTAAATAGAAAATTTGAACCGTTACAATACACCCAATTTGTACGTTGACCGGCTTTAAAAATCAACCAGGCTTTTACCCTGCATATAAAACTCCGCCTGCTTTACAGACGGTGCTGACTTAGAAATCTCACTTAAATTCTTTTGATAGATCGGATGCTCATATTGACCCCAGGCCTCTGCCGAACATCTGATGATAAGGGGATCTTGGTGCATCTGAGGGTAGGGGAGAGTCAGCCGCGGCGACATTAAAATCATATCATCGAAAACAAGGAGGATCACCTCTGAATAGTTTTTCTGTGCAAGACCCGAAGCCCCCGGTTCGCATAAAGACAAAACCAGGTGAAGCATTTGATCAACCCCCAGGTAGGTCTCAAAGCGAATTACAAACTCCATTCGCGCGCTTAAGTCTTGCTGTTCTGAGGTTAAATATCTTTTGTATATCGAAGAGATCGAAATGATTTCACCACACTCAGCCAACTTGCGAAGATGATCTTTGGCTTTCTCTTGTCCGCCGACCAAGTCCACGGCAATATACACCAGCGTCGAATGGCGATGGGGACTCATGCCTTTTTCTTTCCGAAAAGGACGTCACGAATTTGATAAAGGCCCGGCTTTTGTTTGACCAACCACTCCGCCGCCTGAACAGCACCCTTTGCAAACACCGTGCGATTTAAAGCGGTGTGCTCAAAAACCAAAACTTCTTCATCACTCATAGAATAGATTTTATGAACACCAAAAATTCCGCCACCACGAATGGCGACAGGTTCAGGAAGCTTTTTCTGAACAGCTTTTTCCATATTTTCTTGAAGGGTGATCGCCGTTCCAGAAGGTTTGTCTTTCTTTCGATTGTGATGAAGTTCCTCGATTTGAAAATCAAAATGAGAAATCGCCGACAAGGACTTCAAGGCCTCATTGAGGACGGCCACGCCTAGACTCATATTGGAGGACCATAAAACCGGAACTTTTTTTGCGTACTGCTTTAAAAGATCCTTTTCCTTTTTTGAAAAGCCCGTCGTACCACAGACAACCGGCGTCTTATGTTCAGCCGCTCTTTTTAAAACATCCTTCAAGGCTTCCGGGGACGAGAAATCAATCCACACATCCACCATCGCCGCCTTTTTGGAGTCCCATTTGTCTTCGCGATGAAACGGATAAAACAGTTCACAGCGTGGATTGGCTTCGATCACCTTTACGATCTCTTGCCCCATTCTTCCTGAAGCACCCACAAGGCCTATCTTGGTCTTCTTCACAGAACACCTACTTTTTTCATTTCGACTTTTAAGTTTTCCGTGTGCGCGGGAGACAGCTCCACCAGAGGAAGGCGCAAGGATGCCGACTCCAGGATTCCCATCAGTTGTAATGCTTTTTTTACGGGAATGGGATTCGCCTCAACAAAAAGAAGATTGATCAAATCCATATACTTGTTGATGTCAGCGCGTGCTTTCTCAAGCTGTCCTTCAGATACCCACTTCTTCCACTGCACCATTTGTTTGGGAATAACATGAGTCGCAACGGAAATCACTCCATGGCCTCCCGCCGCTAGGAACTCCACGTAGCTCCCATCATCCCCGGAAAGCATCACAAAGTCCTTACCGCAAGCATTGATAATCTCTTGTGCTAAATCAATCTTGCCGCTGGCCTCTTTGATGCCCATCACACCAGGAACTTTTGCTAAATCACGAACCGTCTCGGCGGCCAAGGACGTGATCGTGCGCCCGGGAACATTATACAAAATTGTTGGGATGGAAATGGCCGAAGCCACCGCCTTAAAGTGTTCATACAAACCTCGCTGCGGAGGCTTGTTGTAATAGGGAACAACCACCAGCACAGCATCCGCACCCAACTCTTGAGCTTTCTTTGAATCTTCAATCGTCTTCGCCGTGCTGTTCGAACCCGTTCCCATGATAAGGGGGACCTTATCACCACACAAAGAGCGGACATGCTTAAAAATCTCAGCCACCTCAAAAGAGGTCAGCGTGGGACTTTCCGCGGTGGTTCCATTGATTACAAATCCATCAACGCCCGCATCCAGTTGCTGCTTTACCAGTCGATCTAGGGACGCATAATCTACTTTATCGTTTTTAAAAGGCGTCACGAGGGCCGTGAAAGTTCCTCTGAAATTCTTCATCTTACCACCTCAAGGTTGTACTTAAATTCTCCAACAAAAACGGCGTCTCCCATCATCAGAGGATGGGGGTCTCCATCAATAAAACTCACATGCAGAAGGCCACCCGGCATTTGAACTTCGACTTCTCGTTGGGCTCGTTCTTTTGCATAGACAAGGGCCGCCGCGACGGCCCCCGTGCCACAGGCCAGAGTGTAATCCTCAACGCCTCTTTCATAGGTGACCGCCTTGATCTTTCCCGGCCCATCTTCAACATAAAAGGTGACGTTTGCTCCTGCCGGCATCAGATCAGGATGAGAGCGAACCTCCCGAGCCATCTCTTTTAAGTTCGCCACATCTTTTATTTCATGTATTTTTTGAACCAGATGCGGAACGCCCGTATTTACCAAGACAAATTTTTCTGTGGAGCTTGAGCGGGTTTTTAGTTCCAAGTTTTCATTCAAGAGGCGTGCTTCGGGCATGCGCACCCGGATTCGATCATCGCCAAAAACTTGCGCCACAACCAATCCCGCGCCGGTATTAAATTTAATCGTAGCTGATTCTGAAGACCGCAAGGTTTCGTAACAAAAGCGGGCCGCACAGCGAGCCGCGTTTCCGCACATTTCTGCGGTGGATCCGTCTGAATTATAAAAATCCCAATCAAAATCAAAACCCTGAGATCCGTTTTGAATAAAGAGAAGCCCGTCGGTGCTAATTCCCAACACTTTATCGCAAATCATCTGTGCAAAACGGGATCGGGACATTCCCAGATCTTTTTCCACAGCCTCCCAAGAGGAGTTCTTTCGTGCATCCACCAAAGCAAACGTGTTACCAGCTCCTGACATCTTGATGATGTTCACCGGCAGGACGCTTTTCATGGCTCCTCCGTCTCATCCCCAAAGTTCTCATTCGAGTCGACTTGAGGATTGCTTTTTTTTGCTGGTTTCTTTTGGGTGGATTCTTTATAGGTGGGTTCCCCACGTCCCAAAGGAGCTGGATTTAGCGGAGGAAGAGGACGCCCTTTCACACCGCACCCCAGGGGGCCAAAGAATATCATCAAAATGAGGGCCGTTTTATTCAGGTGTTCCATTCATCCCCTTAAGATCGCCCTCAACCTCGGCGAGGCGACGGCAAAGCATGGGGTCTATCATATACTGTCTATACTGGTTCGCTGAAATGTTTTTGCAGGTCATCACGTATTTCTGTGCAACTTCGGGATTGGCTCTCTTTTGAGCCTGATCAAACCTCCAGAACCAATAGAAAAATTCCGGGTATTTTTCATCGCTCTTTTTCATATTTGCCAAGGACTCCTGCGCTTTAGCAAAGTTCTTAAGGCTCAAATACTTTTCCGTCTCTAGGGCCCACCAAAATTTTTGCTGAGGAGACTTCTTAATGGCAACGGCGTCCGCGATCTTTTGATATTCGCTCCATTTTGCCTGACAAACCAGGGCTTGAGCCATGCTCAGCTTTAAGTCTTCGTCAAAACTGACCAGATTCAGTTGTTTTTGCACCAACTCTTGCGCCCCCTTGCAATCCCCCTTGGCGATCATAAGGTGAGCCAGTTCATTCACAATGGAAAAGTTATCGGGCTCAATACGCGCGGCCTCATTCACTTTATCCAGGGCCTGATTCAGATCCGATTTTCTTAAAGAGACACCGCTTTCAAAAAGCTGCTGCGTTTTGTCGCTAAAAAACACATTTGCAACTTCAGAAGCCGTCTTCTTCAGTTCGGCGACGGCCTGGGGGCGAATCTCTCGCTGAATGGCTCCAGAAAGAATATTGAGAGCTTGTTGCCGATCCCTTTGCAGAATTAAATTGTGAGCCTTTTCGATAATATCTTTATAGGTCTCAGACTTAGAGTATTTTGCCTGAGCGAACGCAAGGAGCGGGGAAAAAGAAAGAGCCACCGCAAGGGTGGCTCTTATCAAAATCAATTTCATTGATTAGTTCTTTTTGTATGATTTCAAAGCAACAGTCACTTGGCCGAATTGGCTTGGAGCAACTTGTTTCAACATACCAGACAAAGGAATAAGTTGTGGGTTGATCCACGCGTTGATTTCTTCGTTTTTGTCAGCGTCTTTAAGACGAGCATGGATGCAATCAAAAGTTCCAGCAGGAACAGTGATTCTGTCTTCTTTAACTTCGATCACTTCGATGTTTTGTTTGGGCACTTGTTGTTCTTTGCCGTTCACAAGCATTTTTTTAACTTCGCCAGTGTTAGGATCGATCAAAGTTTCAACTTTTTGTTTGCCAGCAAAACCAAGATCCATGTTTTGATCCATCCAGATGCCGTCAGCAGCTACTGAACGAACAGACATAACCATAGAACCCTTGATGAATCCCATGTCGATTGTGTAGCTAGCAGTATCGCCAACTTTCCAATCCAAACCCATTGTCTGAGCTTGATCCATAATTGCAGGCATTGAAACCTGAGAAACAACGTCGAATGCAGATGGCGATGCCACAGCACTCACTGAAAACACAAGACCTAGAGCGGCGATTAAAGCCTTAACCATAAATTCCTCCTTGAATGGTTTTATTAGTGTCTTAATCACACCACGACCAAGGGAGGGAGAGTCAAGGCTCAAATCACTGTTCTCTAAAACTACTCACCAGAACTTGACGCGGCTTGCTGCCGTTGGCCGGCCCCACCACGCCCTCTTTTTCAAAAATTTCAATCAGTCGAGCAGCCCGAGGATAACCCAAACGGAATTTTCGTTGAATCAAGGATGCTGACACTTCCTTCTGCCCAGATGTCCATGCAAGGATTTCGTCATATCTCTCATCATACTCTTCTTCCTCAAATCCCGCGCCACCCGCATCTCCGGCTTCAGCGCCCTCTCCACCGGCAAAACCATCCAAAGCACGCATCGCCAACGGATCGTATTCGGGCTCTGCTTGCGCCGCCCAATGTTTTACGACATTGCCGATTTCTTTGTCGGATAGATACGGCCCATGATGACGAGTTGGCTTACCCACGCCCGGTGCCTGGAAAAGCATATCTCCATTGGGAAGAAGTCGCTCCGCCCCCGAGTCGTCAATGATAATGCGCGAATCCATCTTCGACGCCACCTTCAAAGCTACACGGCCGGGAATGTTCGTCTTAATAAGGCCCGTTACAACGTCCTTGCGCGGAGACTGTGTCGCTAAAATCAAATGGATTCCGCAAGCCCGCGCTTTTTGTGTCAAACGCTGAATCGGCTCTTCGATGTTTTGTTTTTCAACGATCATCAAGTCGGCCAACTCATCAACCACAATGACGATATAGGGGAGTGGCTGGTAGTAGTATTGATCCAGCTTTGCTTTTCCCTCTTCCAACTCTTGATTGATCTTTTCGTGCTCCTCAATATCCGTCTTTGAAAGAGCCCCGGTCTTTTCGTTGAACGCCTCGATTTTGCCCACACCAAATTTCGATAAAGACTTATAGCGCTTTTCCATCTCACGCACGGCCCACTTTAAAGCTGTGGCGGCTTTTTTAGGTTCTGTCACGTGCGGCAAAACCAGGTGGGGAACTGAAGAAAACGGCGCCAAGTCCACCATTTTAGGATCGATCAAAACCAAGCGCAGCGTTTTTGGAGAATGTCGGAATAAAAGACCCGTGATGATGGACCCCACAAAGACGGACTTTCCTGACCCCGTGGTTCCCGCAATCAATAGGTGAGGCATTTTGCGTAAATCAACAACCTTGGGCTCTCCGTCGACGGCTCGACCCACAGCCATTGGTAAAGCAAGATCCTCACTCCAGAAAGTGTCTTCAGCGATCAAGTCTTTGTAGTATACCGTCTCACGCTTCAGATTCGCTGTCTCAATACCCACGACGTCTGTTCCAGGAATGTGGCCCACAACGCGCACAGATTCTGACGAAAGTGCCAGCGACAAATCGTCCTCCAGCTCCGAGATTTTACTGATTTTGACGTCCGCATTGGGCTTAAACTCATACATCGTCACCAGGGGACCCGGCTTGGCATCCTGAATCTGACCCTCGATGGAAAAGTTTTTAAGTTTTTCCACCAAAGAATCCGCTTTTCTTTGAATTTCGGCCTTATCAATTTTGATTCGAGAAGCGGGTGGGTCTTCCAAAAGCGCCAGCTTCGGCATGTCCCAATTTTCAATGCGACGAGGAGGTTTGGCTTTCATCACCACTTTGCGTTTTTGCGCCAAGCGAACCGCCGGAACTTCCTCTTCCTCAAGATCTTCTTCTTCGTCCGCCTCTTCGTCGTCTTCTAAGTCCGCAGCGGCCTCAACTTCGTCGTCCTCATCTTCTTCTTCATCTTTTCCAACAAATTTTTTGTCAGACAACGGAAACACCGACTTCGGCTTTTCTTCTTTAGTCTCGGATTTTTTTGCTTTCGATTTTTTCTCGTCCTTTATAAACATCCCAGCAAAAAAAGCTGCGATCTTATTCATGACTTTTTTCTTTTTTAACATCGCAAGGAAGCCGCGCGGGGCCTCTGTCAACTCTTGCAGCGACTTTTCAAAATAGAACACAATCAAAACAGCCATGAACGACAGAAGAATCACCTGAACGCCAATAGAGTTAAACGCGCGCATCAGGGCCTGAGAGACGCCCAAACCCAAAAGGCCTCCCAAATAGATCTGTCCTGAGAAAACTTTGGTTTCTGGCAAATACAGCGACAATAAAGACGCCACATTCACGATCAACAACAAAGCCCACACAAAGCGAATGTTTTTAAGATTCAGAGACTCTCCCTGAAAACTGGCATACGCCATGCGCAAGAAGCTACCGACCACCACCCAGGCGGCAAGGCCGAGAAACTGATAGAGCAGATCCGCCAGAAAGCTGCCGACGATCCCACAGTAATTGAGCGCTCTAAGGCCCTGGCCAATAGAATTCAGCGAGGGATCGCGAGGGTTGTAACTAAACAAGGCTAGGGCGAGAAAAAGCCCCAAACCCAAAAAGCTGATTGCAATGACGTCCTGTCGGAACTTTTTAAGGAATTGGTTCATTTAAAAAATTTACGAAATTCCAAAGAGTTAGTCATGCGCATGAAGCGCATACTTGACTTAGGACTGGCGGTGCAGGACAAAAAAGTCGATAAATCAGCAGCTTCTGTGGCAATAAAGAGGTTTCTGCTATCTTTGTGGACCTCCCTCTGGGGGTTGAAGGTAAGGGCCGTTAACAAATGCTTAAAATAAATGAGATTTTTTATAGTATTCAGGGCGAATCGACCTACGTAGGATGTCCCACAGTCTTCGTGCGTCTAACTGCCTGCAATCTGCGTTGTACATATTGCGATACGAAATATTCTTATTTTGAAGGCGAGATGCAGGAGCTTGACAGCCTCCTCAAAGAAATCGCGTCACACAAAGCCTCCCATGTTTGCATCACCGGCGGTGAGCCGTTGTTACAAAAAGAAGTGCACACCCTCATGAGTGTTCTTTGTGATCAAGGGTACAAGGTTTCTCTGGAAACAAGCGGCTCAAAAAGCATTGAGCTTGTTGATCCACGCGTAAAAATAATTTTAGATGTTAAAACTCCAGACAGTGGTGCTGCAGATTCTTTTATTATGGACAACATCCGCTTTTCCACTCCAGGAACAGAATACAAGTTTGTGATTTGCTCTGAGAAAGATTTGGACTGGTCTGAAGAATTCTGTCGTCAACATAAATTATTTGAAAAATTTGATGTTTTATACAGCCCATCATATGGCCAAGTGTCTGAACGCTGGTTGGCAGAAAAAATTTTGCAGAAAAATTCATCTGCAAGGTTGCAATTACAACTGCATAAGTATATTTGGTCTTCCGAAACACGCGGAGTATAGGGTTACACTTTGGTTCCACCAAAGAAAGTCCCTCCAACATTAAGCTGACAATTTTGGGAGTTCCATGACGCCGAACCTGAACAGTTCCGATAATCTTTTTGTCGCCAATCTTCAGTCCGTAAGCTTAGAGAAGCTTGTGAAAAGCAAGCTCGAAGTTCTCTTTGCGCAACAAAAAGAAGCGCAAGTTGAATTGAATGGGCTATACAACGTCGTTATCGAACAAGTAGAGAAGCCTCTTTTGGAGCTGGCGTTACGCGCCTATAACGGCAACCAAGTGAAAACAGCGCAGATGCTTGGCATCAATCGCAATACTCTTAAGAAGAAAATTGACAACTATAAGATTCGTGTAAAAAAAATGAACTAATTGCTTTTTCTTAGAAGCTGCTTCAGCGGGCCACCTAGAACCACCACCAATGCACGAGGCCCGCAACTTTTATTCGATTAATTTCGTTACTCTAGAGGGGTTCAATGAGTACGCGAATTCCACCTCAAAATCTTGAGGCCGAACAGTCTATTTTGGGCGGCCTGATGTTAGATCGGGAAGCTTTAGATCAAGTGGGTGACCTCTTGGTGGCTGAAGACTTCTATAAACCGGCACATCAAAAAATCTATAACGCTATTAAAGAGTTGCATAGCAAGGGCCAGCCGATTGATATCATCACCGTGACGAACGTTCTGCAGGGCGAAGGCTCTATGGAAATGGTGGGTGGGCCTGAGTATCTGATCGGCCTCTTAGATAAAACTATTTCTGCGGCAAATATCACAAGCCACGCCAAGATCGTAAAAGACAAGGCGACACTTCGTCGTTTGATCCACACAAACAGCCAATTAATCGAAAAGGCCTACGCGCAAGAATTCGTCGACGTGGAATCCTTTGTGGACCAAGCAGAAAGTGAAATCTTCAAAATTGGCGAAAACAAAACTCAGACCGGTCTTGTCGGGTCTATGGAGATCGTTAAAGCCTCCATTCAAAAAATTGAAGAGCTTTATAAGAACAAAGCGGAGATCACGGGCATCGGCACGGGCTTCAAAAAGCTCGACGAGATGACTGCCGGTCTTCACCCTGGCGAGATGACGATCATTGCCGCTCGTCCGTCCATGGGTAAAACAGCGTTCTCTTTGAATATCGCCCAACACATTGCCCTTCGACTGAAAAAAACTGTCGCCTACTTCTCTCTAGAGATGGGTAAAGAGTCCATGATGATGCGTATGCTGTCTGCCGAATCGAAGGTCAGCATGAGCGAAATCCGTAATGGACGCATCCAAGATTCCGCATGGCCCAAACTCATCAATGCGGCCAGCGCCCTCAGTGAAGCTTCTATCTTTATTGACGATACGCCCGGGGTTTCTCCATTCGAAATTCGCTCGCGTGCTCGTCGTCTGAAGGCAGAACACGGCTTGGATGTTATCATGATCGACTACTTGCAGCTCATGAGCATGAAACAAAAATATAATTCGCGCGAGCAAGAGGTGGCAGAGATCTCTAAGTCCTTAAAGGCTATCGCTAAAGAATTGCAGATCCCGGTTATTGCTCTGGCGCAGCTCAATCGCGGCGTTGAGGGCAGAACTGAAAAGAAACCTATGCTTTCCGATCTGCGGGAATCTGGATCTATCGAGCAAGATGCCGACGTTATCATGATGCTTTATCGTGATGACTACTACGACAAAGAAAACCCTGATAAACAGGGCCATGCCGAAGTTATCGTCGGCAAACAGCGTAACGGTGCGACCGGACCTGTGAAGTTGCGCTTTGATGCTCAATACAATAGATTCCGCGATGCGGAGCCTGAGGGGCCAAGTCCAATTATGCCCGCTCAGGCGCCCCCACCAATGCCAGGTGGCAGACCTAAAAACTTTGCACCCGGCGCTCCGGTTTAAGATAATGGGCCTCTATGAGGCCCATTTTACATTTGTTTCAAAGTAAAAAGAAACCACAACACTATCAGCCTGTCGTTCTTGTTACGGGGTGTTCTGCCGGGTTGGGATTGGCTCTGGCAAAGCTTCTTCACTCGCGCACGGAGTATCGGGTGATTGCCACCGCCCGCGAAAAAAGTCTTGAGAAAGTTCGCAATCACTTCCTTGATGATGAACGTTTTATCGTACGCTCTTTAGACGTCACCTCCGAAGAGGATCGCATTCGCCTTTTTGGTGAGATTCAAAAGCTGTGGGGTGGGGTGGATGTATTAATTAACAATGCCGGCATTTCCTATCGCGCCGTTGTCGAGCACATGACCGAAAAAGACGAAGAGCTGCAGATGGCGACGAACTATTTCGGCCCCATGGGGCTGATTCGTTTGGCCCTTCCGCACATGCGCAACACGGGCCGCGGAAAGATTATCAACATTTCTTCTGTCAGCGGTATGTTGGCTATGCCCACCATGGCCGCGTATTCAGCGTCAAAGTTCGCCCTCGAAGGAGCCAGCGAGTCCCTTTGGTATGAGATGCGCCCCTTTGGGGTGACCGTCACCCTGGTGCAGCCCGGATTTATTCACAGCAACTCATTTAAGAACGTTTACCACACACCCTTATCCGATCCGACCCGCAACTGGAGTGGGCCGTACTGTGACTTTTATCTCAACATGACCCCCTTCGTTGAAAAGATGATGAACCTCTCTTTAACCACACCTGAAAAAATCGCCCATGAGGTTCTGAAGGTCATAAAATCCGAAAATCCACCGCTATGGGTGCCCGCCACTTTAGACGCCAAAGTTTTTTACTATCTTCGTCGCCTTCTCCCACGCAGGATCTTCCTGCCCTTTTTGTATTGGTGCCTTCCCAACGCAAAAAACTGGTCCAAGGAGTTCTCTCACCGCCGATAAAGGGCCACGACTAGACCTTGGCCCTGATTCAGGATTAGCAGTTGAGTTCCCTTTAACCTCTTGATGGACTGGAACCGTCTTAAAAGCGAGACCCTTGGAAAGCATGGAGGCTGATCATGGGAGAAACTTTAGCAAAGACGGTGATTGCGGCAACTGGACTGCCTCAGGACCCTGTCGAAAAAGAATTTAACGCCCTTCTGGAAAAGCACGGCAAAACCCCCGAGACCCTCACCATAGAGGAGCTGCGCGAAGTGATGGCCGAATACCTTCAAATGGTCTTTCTTGAGCTGCACGAAGAGATGAGCGCATAAAAAAAGGTCCTCACAAGAGGACCTTTTTTCTAAATCTTATTTTTAAGCCACAGCTTATTTCTTTTGGCTTAACAACTTAAGAGCGCTGTTAACGAATTCAGATTGAGATTTCACTTTCGTGTACACGCTCACCAATGAACAGTCGTCTTTACCGTCTTTGCCAGCCCCGCGGCTAGTCACACCCCATACGTACTGAGTGCCATTAACATCAAGGAACGCTGGACCGCCGGAGTCTCCATGACAAGCGCCCTTTCCTTGAGTTTGATCCAATAAAACTTCTGTCTTACCAAAGTCTTCAACAACTTGGACGTCAACCTTGCGAAGGCGATCGTCACTTTTTGTATTCACGCCGTCTGTCTCAATCAAACCGTAACCAGCCAAAGTCACCTTTGTTCCTGGCTTTAAAAGAGACTCATCATCTAAGAATTTTGCCAATTGATATCCCGGAGCCATTGCGCCAGCAAATTTAATCAATGCAAGGTCATGAGCATCTTCACCCTCTTGGCCCACTTGACCATATTGAGTGTGAATAACGTGATCTACCACAAGGCGAACATCGGCTTTTTGCATTTTATTAAGATCGGTATTGAAGATCACATAAAGAGCGACCTCTTTATACTCTTCTCCCACCACTGGAACGCAGTGACCTGCTGTTAGAATGACGTTTTCCTTCAATAAAGAGCCCGTACAGATGAACTGACCTTCTTGGTTGTCCTTAGTAACTACGGAAGCCACGATTGCCACTGTGGATTTTGCAATCGCATCTTTATTTTCAACCGGAGTACCACCAATTATAGAGGAGCTATCGGCACCAAGCTGCACTGAGTGTTGTTGCGCAGGAGAGCAGGCAATCAGAGAGCCTAAAAGACCCGTGACCAAAGCTGCTTTCAAAAATTTAATAGAATCCATAACCCCTCCAAGTTGGCGCTTTTAAACACCCAAAATGGAACCAGTGCAATACAATTTTTAAAATATTTTCCATAAAGAAGTCTTATGGGAAAAGAAAA
>JAHRXB010000260.1 GCA_019104905.1 Bdellovibrio sp. | reverse complement strand
GTGTCTTTCAAAATGAAAAATGGAATGCACTCGATTATCAATGTCAGTCGCGTTTCGCCGACAACGCAAAGATCCGTTCGTGTAACTCAAGATGACTGCACTTTGTTCGCGCACACGGGAACCCATGAACTTGAAAAAGTCGAAGTGGGGCCGGGAGGTGACGAACTGGTTAAGGTCACAAAATGGACTGTGAATAAAGAGGATGCGCTTCAAAAAGAGACTGACGCGTTTATTGATTGTGTTCTTCATAATAAAACTCCCGTTGTGACGGGGCTGGATGGTCTGAAAGCCCTTCAAGCGATTGAAGATGTGCAAAGAATGATTGAGGCCTAATGGATGAAGTATTGATGGTGGCGGCGGAAGCCTCCAGCGTAACGTATGCTCAAAGAATTCTTGAGACCTGGAAGAAGCAGGGACGTAAGGTCCATGCCTTTGGCGTCGGCAGCCAGGATATGGAAGATCAGGGATTTGAACGCCTTGGAAAAGCTGAAGAGATGGCGGTCGTGGGTGCTGCGGAAGTTATTTCTCAGTACAGTCACTTAAAATCTGTCTTTGATCGTCTGGTGGCGGAAGCAGAAAAGCGTCGCCCCAAAGTGGCCATCGTGATGGATTACCCCGAGTTCAACTTGATGTTGGCTAAAAAGCTGCATGCTTTGGGGATTCCTGTTGTTTACTATATTTCTCCGCAGGTTTGGGCGTGGCGCAAAGGCCGGGTCAAAACCATTAAAAAATACTGTCAAAAAGTTCTTGTGTTGTTTCCCTTCGAGGTGCCTTTCTACGAAGAGCACCAAGTTCCTTGCGAATTTGTTGGTCATCCTTTGTTGGATGAGCTGGATGAGCGCCTGGTGGATGATGCTGGCTATTTGAAAACCCATCGTAATCAGTGTGGCATTCGTGATGATGAAATTGTTTTGGGGCTCATGCCCGGCAGTCGTCGCATGGAGCTTAAGCAACACTTTCAAATTCAATTGGATACAGCGAGAATTCTTTCGAAAAAATATCCGAACTTAAAGGTGCTCATACTGACGGCGCCGACCTTTAGTAAAGAGAAAATGCAGGAGTATCTGGAAGATTTCCGTCTGCCTTATATTTTACTCAAGGACGAGCCCTTCCGTATGATTCACCTTGTGGACATCATGTTGGTGGCCTCCGGAACGGCCACGTTGCAAGTGGGTCTTTTGAAGAAACCGATGGTCATCATGTATAAAATGAAATGGTTGACCGGAGTTTTTGCGAAGATTTTTGTGCGCGGAACAAAGTACTTTGGTTTGGTGAATTTAATTTTGGGTAAAGAGGCTGTTCCTGAAAGATGGCAGTCGGATGTCAATCCAGAACATCTGGCCTCTTTAGTGGAACGTTATATTGCGGATCCTGACTACAAAAACCAAGTTCTTCATGATTTAGGACAACTCCGCCAATATCTTGGCGACAAAGGGGCTACGCAAAGAGTGGTGAAGGCCCTGGATGAGTATTTGACGAAATGAAGTTTTACCTAAGACCTCTTTCTTTTCTTTACGATCAAGTGGTGGAAGTGAAGAACTCCCTTTATGACCGTGGGGTCTTCGGAGTTTACAAGGCTCCAATGCCGGTGATCAGTATCGGGAATTTGACGGTGGGGGGAACGGGAAAGACCCCCATTACGGATTTCTGTTTGAAAGCTTTGATTGCAAACGGAACAAAAGTTGCGGTGATCAGCCGTTCGTATCGTGCGGATGCGGAAAACCCCTCAGAGGTTGACGTCGGACACCCCTTTGCCGCTCGTTACTATGGTGATGAGCCCGTTCTTTTGGCGCAGGCCAATCCCGACGCGTCTGTATTTGTCGGCCCCAGTAAATGGCAAACCGCTCGATATGCGATCTCTCAAGATAAATTTGATCTTTTGATTGTCGATGATGGCTTTCAACATCGCAAACTTCATCGTGATTTGAATATTGTTATTTTAGATGCGACCGAGAGTTTAGATAATTACGCAGTCCTTCCTGAGGGGCGCGCCAGAGAGTCTTGGAATAACTTGAATCGCGCAGATGTTTTGATTTTATCGAAATGCAATCTGGCCAGCGAGGATCAACTCAAAGCTCTGGAAGAGCGAATTCCCAAGGATAAAGAGATTCTTTATTTTGGGTATGAGATTAAAGCGTGTCGCAATGCCAGGACCAAGGCCACTCTGACTTGCGAAGAGATGCGTGGAAAGAAACTCTTTTTAGTTTCAGCAATTGCTCGCCCGGATGTTTTTGAAAAGATGATGAGAGAGATCGGTGAGGTTTCAAAAAAGAGTCTTCATTATCGGGATCACCATCAATATACGGCTCAGGACGTGAAGCATATTGAAGAAGAGTTCCGCAAATCTGAGGCGGACTATTTGGTAGCGACCGAAAAGGACGCGGTTAAACTTATTCATCTTTTATCAGACCCATCGATGCTGTGGAGCGCTTCTTTAGAGGTTGCCGAACAAGGGAAGAAGGGACGCCTTCATGAAATTATTAGTCAATTTCTTCGTTAAGATACTTTGTTTTATTAGTTCTCTGTTTCCTCGGACGTGGCTTCGAAAATCAGGCTCCTGGCTGGGATTTCTGTGGTTTGATGTTTTTGGTTTTCGCAAAAAAATCATCATGGATAACTTGAGTATTGCGTTCCCCGATTGGAGTGAGGAAAAAAAACGCCAGGTGGGACGAGAATCTGTTTACCATCTGGGATATAATTTCGGCGAATTTTTTTATCTTCCTTCGATCACTCCAGAGTGGATTGAAAAAAATGTGGTCTACGAGGGGTGGGAGAATGTCGAAAAGGCGCGAGCCTTGGGAAAGGGAATGTTCTTTTTAAGTTTGCACATGGGAAATGGCGACTTGTCGGCCAGTGCTATTGCGATGAAAGGACAGGAACTTTATCTCATCACCAAAAGTTTTAAAACCCAATGGTTTAACGATCTGTGGTTTTCTATCCGTGGTGCCAAAGGTGTTAAGTACATCGATGCCCATGGTTCCAACAACGCGTTTGAAATTTTAAAAGGGCTTAAGAAAAATGCCGCGCTGGTATTTGTTCTTGATCAGTACATGGGGAAACCCTTCGGTATTGCGACAACCTTCTTTGGAAAAAGAACCGGCACCGCCTACGGTTTGGCCTTGTTCACTCAAAAAACGAAGGCGCCGGTTTTGCCCGTTTACGGATATGAAGGGGATGATAAAAAGCTTCATATCGTCTTTGAACCGGCCATGGAAATCGCTCCCTATGTCACTGGTGATAAAGACCAGACCATCTTGAATCTTACTCAAGCCTTCAACGATAAGCTTGAAGAGATTGTTCGTAAACATCCAGAGCAATGGATGTGGGTGCATCGTCGCTGGAAAGATTTCTAAGACATCAATATCTGACTTGCCCTTATCAAGGGAAATGATTCTCAAAATCGAAATCTTCTTTAATAACGTCATTCTGACGGGATGAGTTCTTGTTTTTTAGCAGACATGCCAAGGTTGGGCTGTCACGGCTAAAAAAGAAGGAAATGATCTAATTCATGTTTAATTCAAAATCCCACTTTGGTGAAACATTTTATAAGATGATCATACAAGCTTCTCCGAATGCGCTGATTGTAGTGCATAAGGATGTTATCGTGCTGACGAATGCTCAGGCAGATAAACTTTTTGGCTATCAAGAGGGG
>JAHRXB010000257.1 GCA_019104905.1 Bdellovibrio sp. | reverse complement strand
AATACGAGAGTTAGAATTTTGGAAGATGTCGTTCTTTTCAGCGAATTGAGCTGACAAACTTTCGGCTTCTTCCTTCAACTCTGCGACTTGAGAATCCAACTGCGCCTTATCGCGAGACAAAAGCTCCTGGCGAGCTTGCTGCTCTTGCAAGATGGTGCCGGTCATTTGTTCATTACGACGAGCTTGTTCGATCTCAAAGCGCAGCTCTTGGATCTCCATCTCTTTCTTCTGAACTGTGGATTGTTTGTTGTAGTATTCGGTTTGCTGTTCTTCAACGGCCTTTTCTTTTTCAAGAATTTGCAACTTAAGAACTTCCAACTGACCTTGCAGAGTCGAAAGGTTGGTCTCCCCTTCTACTTCCATGCTTTGTGCTTCATTGAAAATCGCCTGCGCTTCATCAGCTGCACGCTTCAGCTCAATATATTGAGCTGATGACAACCACAAATCCAAGTCTTCGATTTGATTTTTGATATTACGATAGCGCTCGGCACGTTGCGCTTGTCTTTGCAAAGAGTCGATTTGGCGCTTTAACTCGCCAATGATGTCCTGCAAACGCACCAAGTTTTGATCCGTCGATTGCAACTTACGCTGAGACTCTTTTTTACGTGCTTTGAATTTGGTGATTCCGGCCGCTTCTTCAATCAACATACGGCGGTCTTCAGGCTTCGCCGTGATGATCTTACCGATCATCCCCTGAGCGATGATCGAGAAACCCTTCGAACCGGCCCCTGTATCCATAAAGATCTCTTGCACGTCTTTCAAACGCGCTGGTTCTTTATTGATGAAGTACTCCCCCTCACCGTTACGATGAAGACGACGAGTCACCATGATTTCAGAATGTTTAATATATTTCGCTGGGAACGCGCCGCCATCATTTTCAAGCGTCAGAGAAACTTCACACATCCCCAAAGGAGCATAACCTTCCGCGCCCCCGAAGATAACGTCGGTCATTTGAGAACCACGAAGATCCTTGGCGGACATCTCACCCATAACCCACATGAGGGCATCTACGATATTGGACTTACCGCAGCCATTTGGTCCTACGATACCGGTAATCCCCGCATCAAAATGAATGACGGTGCGATCTTTAAAAGACTTAAAACCAACCAGTTCAATTTTTTTAATTCTCACTGCTGTTCCCCTCAAATACCGCCCTTGGTCTAGCTAGACCAAAGACCATTTCAATCTCGCGAGTGTTGGGAAGTATGTCAACAACAGGCTACGAAAAGGAAGTCCGTAGCTGAAAACTTAGGCAGAGTTGAGAGAGGTTATTTCGCGATGCATCTCGAAGAGCGCCTCCTCTGCTTAGCTCTTATGCAACATTCCGCATCAGAGTTCAAGATGACGACGTCTTTCGCAAATAAAAAAGGCGCACCAAATTTGGTGCGCCGCATATTCAAACTTGATCAAAGAACCTATTGGCAGCGAACGATTTGCCCAGATTGGTTGTAGAGTGTGTAACCACTGCAGTTAAACTGTGTTCCGCAGTTCACCCATTGAGAACCATCTGTGTGAGGACCATTACACACTTGAGTCGTATAACCATTGTTATAGTTGTTATACATACACATCTGAGTGTTGGCCTGTTGAATGTACTGACCATTCACCACTTGATAACAAAGATTGTTGATCATTTGGTAAGAGCCATTCACATTCGAACACAAGCTCGTGTTCACCTGAGTCAGCGCGCCGTTGATGTTCTGATAACAAAGATTATTAATCATTTGATAACCAGAGGTCGTCACCGTGCTATTCCCATTGTCCTTGCTACAGTTCGCAAGTCCAAGAGTCATTGTTACTAGAGCGATCACCTTAAAAACTTTAGACATCATATTTTTTGTTTTCATATAATTTTTTCCTTGATGACTAATCCTTAGAGCAAGAGCGCGGCCAACTCATGCCATGCCAATGAAATATCAATCGTTCTCGCATCTTAGCCTTTTACGGAAGAAGCGTGGAGCCC
This sequence comes from Bdellovibrio sp., assembly GCA_019104905.1. Taxonomy (GTDB): domain Bacteria; phylum Bdellovibrionota; class Bdellovibrionia; order Bdellovibrionales; family Bdellovibrionaceae; genus Bdellovibrio. The sequence continues at coordinate 2,049 of JAHRXB010000257.1, read as the reverse complement.
CCCAAATTTGTCGGATGTTTTGACAGTGCCGTCGTTTGACACCGCACTTTGTGTCACTGTTTAGACAGTTGTTTCACTCTGAAACAACATTCTTGAGCTTTGTCTTGAGCACTTTGGCTGCGACTTTCAAAGGATCCCTCCACGTGGGTGGAGCTTCACAAAGAATCGCTAAGACATCGTGGCGTCCAAACACTCGGGCAAAATCAGCTGCCGTCATTCCATGAGCATTTTGTAAAGTGGTCTCAGCCCCATTTGCAATCAACAGCCGAACAATATCGGTGAGTCCCTTAAAGGAGGCTCCCATTAATACTGTATTTCCCCCTGGATCTGCCGAATTCACACAAGCCCCTTGCTCCAGCAAAAATCTCACTGTCTCAAAATGATCATTGTACGCCGCGAGCATCAACAAGGAATATCCGCGATGATTACGAACTTCAATATCCTGCCCTTGCGCCAAGTATTCGCGAAGAGCTTCCCTATTCCCACAGCGAGCCTCTTCAAAAATAAGAGGCTCGCCGTTCATTGTCTTTTTATATTCTTCCCACGTCGCCATGTGTGGTTCCCTAATGATGTGCGGAGGGGCGCCCTTGCAAGGACTCCATGTACACTGGAATATTCATTCGTTGCGCCACTCCGGCTCCGTATTCAGGATCGACCTTCATGAAAACATCCACCTGACGTCGGATGATCTCTTCAGGAACCCCCTGGCGCATGGATTCGGCAATGTTATCTAAGAGCTGTCTTTTTTGATCACTGCTCATAAGGCGAAACAACGCGCGCGTTTGAGAATAATCATCATTCCCCTTGCGATGATCAAAACGATCCATCACCGAACTATCAAAGTTTAAAGGTGGTTCTTTGTATTTCTCTTGCTGAGTCGGTCCCCCGAATGAGTTCGGTTCGTAAAAGGCATTATTATATTCAGGAACATCCAAGCGCATGGCGCCATCTAAGTGATAAGTGTTCACCTCCACACGTGGTCTATTCACAGGCAAGAGTTCATAGTGCGTCCCAATACGATAGCGGTGAGCATCGGCATAAGCGAAGGTTCGCGACTGAAGCATTTTATCCGGAGACCAGGAAATTCCCGGGACCATGTTGTTAGGGTTAAACGCCGCCTGTTCAATTTCCGCGAAATAGTTTTTCGGATTGCGGTTGAGCTCTAATGTGCCCACTTCAATCATGGGAAAATCCTTATGAGGCCAAACCTTGGTGAGATCAAAAGGATTGAAAGACGTTTTCTTCGCTTGTTCCTCGGTCATGATTTGTATGTAAAATCCCCACTGCGGATAATCTTTATTTTCAATGGCGTTGTAAAGATCTTCTTGGTGGCTTTCACGAGTTCGTCCTACCAACTCAGCCGCCTCTTCGTTGGTAAGATTTTTTATTCCTTGTTTGGTTTTAAAATGAAACTTCACCCAGTGTCGTTCATTCTTCTCGTTAATAAAGGAATAGGTGTGCGAACCGAAACCATGCATATGACGATAGCTTGCTGGCAATCCCCGATCCGAAAATAAGATAGTAACCTGATGAACACTCTCTGGACTTAAAGACCAGAAGTCCCACATTGCCGTCGGAGAGCGCAGATTGGTGCGTGGGTTTCTTTTCTGTGTATGAATGAAGTCGGGAAACTTATAAGGATCGCGCACAAAAAAGACCGGCGTATTGTTCCCGACCAGGTCCATATTTCCTTCTTCGGTGTAATACTTCATGGCAAAACCGCGGACATCACGTTCCGCATCCGCTGCCCCACGCTCCCCGGCCACTGTGGAGAAGCGAATGAGCATGTCCGTCTTTTTTCCTTTTTGCAGAAACTTGGCTTTGGTGTATCGACTGATGTCGCCAGTCATGGTCAAAGTGCCATAAGCCCCCGATCCTTTGGCATGCACGGTTCTTTCGGGGACTCTTTCACGATTTTGATGCGCCAGTTTTTCGATCAAAGCAACATCTTGTAGCACCAAAGGTCCGCGCTCTCCGACAGTCAAAGAATTTTGATTGTCAGGGACGGGCGCTCCGCCCGTTGTCGTAAGTCCTTTTTTTTCTTTTGCC
>JAHRXB010000255.1 GCA_019104905.1 Bdellovibrio sp. | reverse complement strand
GTCTTAAAGAAAGTTAAACTCTTAGAGATCAACACAAGGAAGCTTGTGAATAATCTCTTTGCGGGTGAATACCACACGGCTTTTAAGGGCCAAGGGATGACTTTTGCGGACTTCCGGGAGTATGTGCCCGGTGATGACGTCAGAAGTATTTCTTGGCCGCTCACGGCTCGAACGGGGAAACCCTATATTAAAACTTTTGAAGAAGAGCGTGAGCTGACTTTGATCCTTGCCGTGGATGTCAGTGGCTCCAGTGATTTTGGAACGGGTCCTTACTTTAAGGGCGAAGTGATGACTCACATGGCGGCGCTCTTGGCTTTTTCTGCAGTTAAAAACAACGACCAAGTGGGGTTGTTACTTTTCAGTGACCAGGTGGAACACTTTGTTCCGCCCAAAAAAGGACGGGGCCATGTGCATCGTCTGTTGCGGGATCTTTTTTATTACCAACCCAAAAGTCATCGCACAAAACTCTCTTCCAGTTTTACTTATCTGCAGGGAATTTTAAAGAAGCGAGCCACTATTTTTGTTTTCAGTGACTTTATGGACGAGGGCTTTGATCAAAGTCTTCGTTTGTTAGGAAGAAAACATGACGTGGTTGCGTGCGTGGTGAATGACGCCGCGGAATATTCTTTGCCTCAAATGGGTGTCATCGAGGTCCAGGATGCGGAAACGGGAGAAGTGCTGACAGTGGACACCTCTTCGGCGAGCTTTCGAGCTCAGTATGAGGAGTCCGTTTTAAAGCAAAAAGATCAGAGAGATCGGTTGCTGCGTTTGTCGCAGGTAGAACGTGTGGATGTGAGATCCAGTGAAGATTATGTGAATCCCCTGGTGGCATTTTTTAAGAAGAGATAGTGATGGCAACGATTCAGTGTAAAACAGAGATCCCTGCTGTTGCGGGGTTAAAAGACAACGAGCTCACCGTCGGGCGCGAGTTTCTTTTAGTCTGTGACGGGGAGTTCCCGAAAAATCTTGCCCAGGAAAAACTTCAGTTTATTTTAAAACCTGAAGAAAAGTATCAGATCCATCTTTTGGGTTTTGAGTTCAGGTCCCCGACTCAGGCGGACATCAAGATCACGGCATATAAGGCCGGTCAATTTCAGTATCAGGATCTTCAGTTGAGTGACGGCACCAACGATTTGAGTTTGGGGCCGGTTCAGTATCAGGTTGAAAGTGTTTTGCCGAAGCCCGAGCCGGGACAGCCGGAAACCAAACAAGAGCCTTATGGTCCTGTGGGACCTGCGCAGATGCCGGTGCCTATGCTTTATTGGGCCCTGCTGGCGGGACTTGTCGGTGTGGTTATTTTGATTTTTATCAGCAAGATCTACCGTACGGTGCAAAGACGAAACATGCTGGAACGACTTAAGGAGCACGACTCTGCGTTGACTCCGTTGGCACAGTTCCATCAAAGTTTCCGCCGTTTGCAAAGAAGCAATACCGTGTTCTTTGGAACGCAGGCGGAAGAAGATCATATCTTTCAATGCCTGGAAGAAACGCACAGCATGTTTAAGCTTTATTTGACCCGTCGTTATCAAGTTCCTGCCGTGGAGTGGGGTGATCGACTGGTCTTAAAAGATCTTAAGAAACATCATAAAAAAATGTTCCAGGAATACGGCGACGAACTTAAAAAACTTCTTAAAGAGTATGAGCGCGGCTTTCAAGACAAGGCCAACTTAAAAGAGCGGGATGTCTTGAATATTTCCACGCACACGCGTGTTTTGGTTGAAAAGATGGAGAGAATGCCATGACTTATCATTCTCTTTGGGCTTTTTGGTTGCTCCTTCCATTAGCGCTGATTTTGGCTTGGACACTGTGGAATAAGAAAAAGAAAACACCGACCTTGCAGTTTGGCTCGGTGAAACTCTTAAAGTCGGTGACTCCGGGGTTGCGCACGCGCTTGATGAATGTGCCGACTTTGCTGAAGGCGGGGGCTCTTGTTTTTGCGATTGTGGCTTTGGCCCGTCCTCAGACGATGAACACCAAGATTCGCAAAAATGTGGAAGGCATTGATATTGTCATTTGTTTGGATGTCTCTGACAGTATGCTGATCGAGGACATGAAGCCGCTGAACCGTTTGGAAGCCGCGAAAGAGACTATCAAGAAGTTCATCGAGGGGCGAAGTTCTGATCGTATCGGGTTGGTGGTTTTTGCCGGAGAATCATTTACGCTGGTTCCGCCGACTTTGGACTATCAGTTGATTCTGCAACGTGTGGGCGAGATCACCAGTGCCTCCAGTGCGAAGATTAAAGACGGAACGGCCTTGGGAGTCTCCATGGCAAACGCGGCGGGGCGCTTGAAAGATTCCCAAGCGAAAAGCCGGGTCATGATCTTTATGACGGATGGAGAAAATAACTCCGGTACGATCGACCCGGAAACAGGTTTGGAAATCGCTAAAGGTTATGGAATCAAAGTTTATTCTATTGGAATCGGGAAAGACGGTCCGACACGTATTCCTGTCTATACACGCGATATTTTCGGTCAGAAAATTAAAACCTATCAGCCTTTTGAAAGCACGGTGAACGAGGATCTTTTAAGTCGCATGGCCTCGGAAACGGGTGGAAAGTACTATCGCGCGACCAGCGAAGGGTCTTTGAAAAAGGTCTTTAATGACATCGACAATCTTGAAAAGACCAAAATTGATGTGAATAAATTTACAAACTATACAGAGAAGTTTCCTCCTTATCTGATGACGGCGATTATTCTTTATCTGGTAGGGATTCTTCTGGGACGGTCTTGGTTAAGGAGGGTGCCATAATGTTTCGTTTTGAAAACATCGCGGCTTTTAACTACCTCTGGTTGATTCCGGTGATCCTGGTTGTCGGCTATTTCTTTGATCGCCTTTCTCGCAAGCGTATGCAGCAGGCGATTGGAAGCCGACTGTATCCATTTTTATCAAGCTCGGTATCCAATAAAAAACGTTCCTTCAAAACTCTGTTGCAAGTGTTGACTGTTTTCTTCTTCGTTCTGGCGTTGGCGCGTCCGCAAATGGGTGAAAGTCAGCAGGAAGTAAAAAGCGAAGGTGTGGAAATCATTTTCGCGGTGGATGTGTCTGAAAGTATGATGGCGGAAGACGTTAAGCCATCTCGTCTGGCTCAGGCCAAAGCGGAACTCAGTCGTTTGGTGGATTTGATGCCGGGAAATAAAGTAGGCGTCGTGGCCTTTGCGGGATCAGCGGCCCTGCTGTCACCTTTGACCAATGATCCTGGGGCGATCAAAATGTATCTGGAGTCTTTAGAGGCCAACTCGGTTTCTTCGCAGGGAACCAACTTCACTGAAGCCTTGAAAGTTTCCAAGGAAGCTTTTGAACGAGGTGGGGTCACAACCGATGAAGTCGTGAAAGTAACACGCGTGATCTTGCTGGCGTCTGACGGGGAAGATCACGAGCCAGGAGCTTTGGAAGAAGCTAAGAAAATGGCTGGTGAAGGCATTCGCATATTTTCTTTGGCGTATGGAACTGAAAAAGGCGGAGCCATTCCGGTACGCGATGGCATGGGATTTTTAAAAGGCTATAAGAAAGACCGTCAGGGACAAACGATTCTTACGACGGTTAAGGGCGATGCTTTGCGAGCCCTGGCGGAAGCTGGCAAGGGAAGTTTCTATTTTGCAACCTTCGGGGGAGATCAAACGAAACTTCTGGTTGAAGACATCGCGAAGCTTGAGAAAACTCAATTCGATTCCACAGTCGCCACTCAATATGAAGAGCGTTTTCAAGCTCTTTTGTTGTTGGGGATTGTGGTGGCTCTTCTGGAACTTTTCCTCGGAGAAAGACGCAGTTCCTTCCGTTTCTGGAAGGGCCGTTATGAGGTGCCACCAGCATGATCATCGTGAGAGCTATTCCCTTATTGGTGTTGTCACTGCTTCTGACCTCATGTGGACCGGGACGCCCTCATTTGCGGACCTTGGAATTAAATCGGGAAGGAAATAAGAGTCTCAAGGCTCAGAATTTCGGTCCGGCGATGGATAAGTATATCGAAGGCCTTCGTTATGATCCTTTTGCTGGAGCCTTGCATTTGAATCTGGGATTAAGTCTTGAGGGGCTGCAACAGGCCGAGAAGGCGATCCAGTCCTACAAAGAGGCCGAAGCGTTGGCAGTGAAAGCCCAAGATCTTCCGTTAGTCTTTATGGCGCGATTTAATCAGGCGCAGCTTCTGGGCAAAGCCAAAAAAATTGATGAGGCGATAGCTCTGTATCAAAAAGCTCTAGAGATTATTCCCTCTTCTGTTGAGGCGAAAACCAATATTGAACTTCTCACTCAATCCCAACAGGGGCAGGGGGGGAAGGACAATCAGCAACAGCAGAACCAGCAGGGAAATCAAAATCAGCAGCAGCAACAGCAAGATCAGGGCGATAAAAAGGACGAGAAAGACAAAAAAGAAGAACCCAAACAGGTTCAACAGTCTCCCAAATACAAGCCTCGCCCTTTCCAGGGTAAAGAACTTTCCGAAGGGGATGTGAAGAAGATCCTCGGAGAACTAAAGCAGCAAGAAGAAAAGATTCGTGCTGAATACAATCGTAAAGAAGTGAAGGAGCAGCCGCGTGACAAAGACTGGTAATTTCCTGTTCTTTCTGAGTTTCCTTTTTTTTAGTTTATTCGCCCACGCCAACACCACGGTGCAATCCACGGTGGATCGCAATGAAATGGGCGTCGGTGATACGTTTACTCTGACGGTCGCTGTGGTGTCGACGGATGATGTGGATGTTCAAGATCCGCGTATTCCGGACTTGGATGGCTTTGATCTTTTGAATAACTGGCAGTCGACGGCCGTGGCGCAAAAGTTAGTGAATGGTCCTCAAGGGATGCAGTTTGAAACGCAAAGACGCAAAGAGTTCCACTATATGCTTTCAGCAAAAAAGACGGGAACACTGAGCGTTTCTTCTTTTGAAGTGGTGGTCAACGGCAAGGTCTTTCGAACTCAACCCATCGTCATAAAGGTCGGAACGCAGTCCGTGGGTCCTGGCCCCCGAAAGCGTGCGGTTCCTCATGCTCCTGGGATGCCTCCGATGGAAGACCCGTTTGAGTCCATGGATCAGGCGGAAGATGAAATCTTCAATCAGCTTTTACGACAACGCCAAAGACTTTTACAGCAGCAGATGGGGCAAATGGCCCCTGACGAAAATATGCCGTCGGCTGTAGGGTTGCCGGAGGCCGCTTTTCGAAGTCTTCCCACCAATCCCAATGAAGCGTTTTTCATCTCGGTAGAGGTTGATAAAACGGAAGTTTATGAGGGCGAGCAAGTCACCGTGAACTGGTACATCTATACTCGCGGACAGATGGAAACCTTGGATCGTTTGAAGTTCCCCAGCCTGAAAGGTTTTTGGAAAGAGATTATCGAGGAAGTTCCTTCCATCCAGTTTTCCGAAGAAATCGTAAACGGCGTTCCTTGGAAAAAAGCTTTGCTTGCTTCCCATGCGTTGTTTCCAATTAAAGCCGGGACCGCTGTCATCGATGAATACAAAATCAAGTCTCGCGTTCGTTTGCCCGCTCAAGGTTTGGGAGGATTTTACGGTCGCCCTTATGAATACACCAAAAGCTCAGCGCGAGTTCCCATCAAGGTAAAGCCTCTTCCCGTCGAAGGGCGTCCTTCTGACTTTACTGGTGCGGTTGGGCAATTTGAGGTGCATGCCAGTGTTGAAAACACGACGGCTCCGGTGAATCAGCCCTTCAGCCTCAAGGTGCGCTTCGAGGGCGCCGGAAATGCCAAGCTGATTGATCTTCCGGCTTTGCATTTGCCCACAGGACTTGAGCAGTACGATACGAAGTCAGAATCTAAGTTCTTTAAAAACGGGCGCAGTTATAAAGAGTTCGAAGTTTTGGTAATTCCTCGTCAAGAGGGCAGTATGGTTATTCCCGCAATGAGTATCAGCATGTTTGATCCTCACACGAAGAAGTACTACACCAAGACGACTCAAGCGATCACGTTGAGCATCGTAAATAATCCCAATGCGCCGGTGGGTTCAGCATCACGTTTGGCGGATACGACCAAGCCCGTGGGACCACAGAAGGTTGTAGAAAACAGGCTTCCAGATCCGATCATGGTGTGGGAGTCTTCGACCTCGGCGAGTATCGTTTATAAACCGTGGTTATGGACCTTGGTTTACGGAGTGATGTCTTTGGGGCTTTTGTTAAAGGCGCAAAACGAATTTGGTTGGGGACGTCGCCGTCGCAGTCTGAAAGACCTTGTACAAAAACGTTATAAGAGGGTCGACGGAGCTTTGCAAAAGGGCGACTTCCGCAAAGTGGGCGCAGAGATGACAAACATCTTCTACACAGTTTTAGGAGAAGCTTCCGGAACAGGTGGAGCCGCCACCGAGATCTCTCGTTTGTTAGAGATGGTGCCTCCAAGTCTGCGTCGCGATCACGGTGACGACATCGCCAAAACTTTTGAAATCTTCCAAACGATGAGCTTCGCTCCCGAAGAAATGCTGGGCTCCTTAAAAGACCCCGCACAAATGAAAAGTCACGTCGATCACGGCAAAAAAGTCATCACCGCCGTCATCTCCGCCATCGAATCCCCTTAAGGTACGCCGTACCTTTTTGAAGTGCGGCGCGGCTAATATTGGTCGCGCCCTATGTTTTTCTCTCCGCGTGAAACTCCACTCCAATTTAAATTAAGATATTCAACCTCTCCTTAAGCCTCTCAAAATCCGTAAACCCAACGGCAAGAAGTTCAAACTTGCCGTCCTTTAAAAGCCCAAAGCTGGGATACCCTCGCACACCCCAACTGCGGTTGCGTTGAAACTCTTCAAAAGTCTTTTTCTTGGTTTCGGGAGCTTGAAAAATACGACGGAACTCTTCAAATGAAAGACCGTATTCTTCGCAGATAGAACGATAGAACTCTTCTTCCCCAGGATCGGCGTTATCAACATAGAATTTCTTTTGAATATCAGCGAACAAGGCATAAAGTGTCTTGTTGTTGTCGTTCTTAGAATTCAACAAGATTCCCGCCGTCACAACCGCCCGACACGCGGGTTCTGTATCGTAGTTAAAGTGCGACCGTTCAAATAAGGAAAAACGAAACGCTTGCCCTGTTCTTTGACCGATCTCTTCCCAGTGATGGCGCAAGAAATTTTTGAATTGATCATTCCAGGGATCGCCGCCCCCGGGACGAAGTCCCCCAACAACAACAGAGAAAGACAAACCTTGTTCATCACAATAAGATTGAAGTTGCTTCACAACAGAGGAAATACCCCAGCACCACGAACACATCGGGTCACCGATATAGACGATCTCAAGATTTGAGGCTTTCTTTTGTGCGGCGCTCGTATCGGAGGAAAGTATCGGTGCCTCACATACACCAGTGTCTAGATCACAGATATTATTGTTTTGCCCTGAGGAAATCATTTTTTGTATCCTTTTTTGGATTCATCTTATCTGTAAAAACGATCTAAAAAAAATATAAATATATGATCAAAATGATATTAAAATTGGATCATTATTTTCGAGGGCCGGTTCTTCGCACCCAACGCAAAGAAGTGGCGTTGCTGATCTTCTGCAGATCTTCTTCGGACAAAGTCTCGCCCAGAAGAACTCTATTTAAGATCTCCTTGCGTGTCTCGACGGTAACGCCTTGTTCATAGCCCGACGTTAGCGGCCCATGCAAAGGCATGTGCCCCCCATCGCGCACCAAAACCAGTTGCGCAAATCCACGAGCCACATTTTTGAAGTGATCAATGGCATTGTCGGCAGACGTCGCTCCATCCAAGGTGCCTTGAATGTAGGTGGTGCGGGCTTGCGTCGGATACTCGGTCGCTTTAAAAAGCTTTGTGACTTCCTTGTCTGTAAACCCCAAAGAACGGCAATAAGAATCAATAAAATGATTCTTGCCATCGGAAACCAATCGTCGGTTTTGGAAAACAGAATAGAAGCTGAGTCCCGGCAGATTCATTCCCAACTCTTGGCAGCCAATCATGCCCATCATGACATGACCAAAGCAATATTCGACGTCCTCTTCCGAGTTGCTTTTTTCAAAGGACTTAAGCGTTCCAATGGCCACGTCATCATTCCAAAGAATGTTGTTCAAAAAATGAAGATAACTTCCCAGGGGATTGTCCAAGTACAACATCATCATTCCGGCACTGGAAAACCACGTCGGAGCGACTTCAGGGTGAGCGGAAAGCTCCAAAATCCGATTTTGGTTTTTTTCAGGAAGAGAATCGAAAAAACGTTGAAGAATTTTTGTGCGACGAGCGGGCTGGATGAGGCGAGAACCGCCTTCGTAAACAACTCCCTCTAGGGCCACAGCACGGGTCGTTTGAGGAAAGAAGTGTCCATAGAGATGCGCGGGCACGGTCCCGTAGGAGACTCCATAGACAGAAATAGTGTCGACAGCGTATGCCTTGCGGATCTCTTCGATATCCCGTGCGGTTTTTTCAGAGCTATAGAAGGAACGATCCAGATAAAGTTCTTTCGTCGCAGGTCGCGAGCAGGAATTGCCTCGTTGGTCGAAGAAGATGATATTCCACTCGTTCAAATCCAGTGACGAAGAGTGGGCCGTGTCGCCAGGCCCTCCCGAGACAAAAACCACGGTCTTTTTTTGTGCATCATAGGGCTTTTTTGTCCATGTGTATAAGTCTGTCGTGCCACGATGCAAAGACGAGTAGTCGATAGGCACCTTGATCCAGCGGCCCAGTTCATTTTGACGGGAATCTAAGTTCTTCGCGCAAACCTCCACGCCGCCGAGGTAGTCCTTCGGAATAGAAAGGGCCTCCGCCGTGGATAAAAACGCAAAATAGATGCTCGCAATGAGCCGTAAGCGCAATCTCATACTGGGGGCGGTATAGCAGAAGGTGAGCAGAGTCTAAAGGGTATTTTGTTCTTTAGCTGATATTTGCTGTAAGACAAATGACCTACGCGAGTTCTATTCGAAGATATGAGAGTAGAATGTCTTAGAGGTTCCTATGAAGAGTTTAGTGCTACTAATATTTTGGGGTGCTTTGTGGGGAATGGGAGGCGATATGGGAAAAGATTTCTCGAATTATCACAGACCCGATCAATCCGAACTCAAGCGCAAGCTGACCTCACTTCAATATGAAGTGACTCAGCTTGAGGGCACGGAGCGACCTTTTAATAACAAGTACTGGGATAACAAGGAAGATGGTCTCTATGTGGACGTGGTTTCTGGAGAGCCGCTTTTTAGTTCTCGCGACAAATACGATTCGGGAACGGGATGGCCCAGCTTCACGCGTCCTTTGGAGGCAGAGCATATTACGACAAAGGTGGATCGCTCTTTAACTTTGCCGCGCATTGAAGTGCGCAGTAAATCCAGTGACTCGCATCTGGGCCATGTGTTCAACGATGGTCCGGCTCCCACGGGGCAACGCTATTGTATGAACTCAGCAGCTTTGCGTTTTATTCCCGTGAAGGATTTGGAAAAAGAAGGTTATGGCGAGTTTCTGCCTTTATTTGAAGAGCACAACAAGGGAGAACCCGAGGCGGGGGCTCCAGGGTATTAGGGTTCGAGTTCTAAAAACTCTTTGATAAAACGAGGGACCTCTAAAGACGCTGGTCCGACAAAGTGTTTATCAAATGCCGGTGAAATTTCCGTATCCTTGAGATTGATCTCAATTTTTTTTGCCTTCCAAGCCAGGCGCACAAAACCGGCGGCAGGGTAGACATTCCCACTGGTGCCGATCGAGATAAAATAATCCGCCTTATCCAAAGCTTCGTAAATCTCCTCCATATGGTGGGGCATCTCTCCAAACCACACGATGTCGGGGCGAACACCGCCCTGGCGACTGCAATGAGGGCATTTCTCATTTACGGCCAAGTCTTCGGTCCATTCAAAATGCTCGTCACAATAGAGGCAGAAAACCCGGTCCAGGCGCCCATGCATGTGAAGAAGATTTTTAGATCCGGCTCGGCGGTGGAGATTGTCGACATTTTGAGTGACGAGCAGAAAAGAGCCTTCCCAGTGCCTCTCCAATTCAGCTAATGCGAGATGAGCGAGATTGGGTTGGATTTGAAGGTCTTTGAGTTGAGCTCTTCTCAAGTTGTAGAAGCGCTGAACCAGGGCGGGATCTCGAGCAAAAGCTTCAGGAGTGGCGACATCTTCGATGCGATGCTCCTCCCAAAGTCCGTCCTGATCGCGAAAAGTGCGAATACCGCTTTCGGCGGAGATCCCGGCGCCGGTAAGAATAACGATATTTTTAAAAAGCCTTAGGTCCATTATGCCTCGCATAAAGTGCTGGAAACATTGAGCTTTCAACTGACTTTCATTAGGATGGGGCGTTCTTCAAAGAAAGGCAATAACAATGGCTTCTAAAATCGAAACGACACCTGAAATGGTGCAGAACGTTTATAAGAAAACAGCTGAAAGATTGGCTGTCGTTCGCAATCGCTTGAACCGCCCTTTGACGTTGGCGGAGAAAATCTTGTTTGGTCACTTGGATGATCCACAACACCAAGAACTTGTGCGTGGTGAGAGCTTCTTGTTGCTAAGACCAGACCGTGTAGCAATGCAAGATGCAACAGCGCAAATGGCTTTGTTGCAATTCATGCTTGCGGGAAAAGATGAAGCGGCTGTTCCTTCCACGGTTCACTGTGATCACTTGATTCAAGCATACAAAGGCAAAGATGCCGATATGACGGCGTCAAATATGTCGAACAAAGAAGTTTTTGATTTCTTGGCGACGACGTCTTCTCGTTACAACATCGGCTTCTGGAAACCCGGCGCTGGTATCATTCACCAAGTGATCTTGGAAAACTACGCGTTCCCTGGTGGATTGATGATCGGTACAGATTCTCACACTCCCAATGCGGGTGGTTTGGGAATGTGTGCAGTGGGTGTTGGCGGTTCTGACGCTTCTGACGTTATGGTTGGACTTCCTTGGGAAGTTAAAAATCCAAAGTTGATCGGTGTTCACTTGAAAGGAAAACTTTCTGGCTGGGCTTCTGCGAAAGACGTGATCTTGAAGCTTTGCGGAATGCTGACTGTGAAAGGTGGAACTGACAAGATTGTTGAGTACTTCGGTGAAGGCACCTCTTCTATTTCTTGTACTGGTAAAGCCACGATCACCAACATGGGTGCGGAATTGGGTGCGACTTGCTCTGTCTTCCCTTATGACGAGCGTATGGCGGCTTACTTGAAGTCCACAGGTCGTGAGGAGCTTTCTAAAGTTTCTGATTCTCACAAAGATCTTTTGTCTGCGGATGCGGATGTTGTTGCGAATCCTGGTAAGTACTTCGATGAAGTTTATGAAATTGATTTATCAGCGCTAGAGCCTCACTTGGTGGGTCCTCACTCTCCAGATATCGCTCGTCCGATTTCTGCGTTGAAAAAAGAAGCGACTGAAAAAGGTTACACAATCAAGATTTCTTCAGCTTTGATCGGTTCTTGCACGAACTCTTCTTACGAAGATATCGGTCGTGCGGCTTTCGTAGCAAAACAAGCTATGGAAGTGGGCGTGAAGATGAATCAGCCGTTCTTGGTGTCTCCAGGCTCGACGCAAATTCAAAAAACGATTGAGCGCGATGGTCAAATGGCGACCTTCAATGAGGTGGGCGCGACGGTTCTTGCCAACGCATGTGGACCTTGTATCGGTCAGTGGAAGCGTGATGATGTGAAGACGGGTGAGAAGAACACGATCGTGACTTCTTTCAACCGTAACTTCCGCGCACGTAACGACGCGAACCCTGAAACTTTGGCGTTCATTGCGTCTCCTGAAATCGTGATGGCATTGGGCTTGGCGGGTCGTTTGGATTTCAACCCAGCGACAGACGAGCTTGAAGGACCTAAAGGGAAGGTGAAGTTGCAAGCTCCCGTGGCTCCAGAGCTTCCTGCTAAAGGTTTCATCCCTGATACTGAAGGTTACCAAAAACCCGCAGGGGCTCAGGCGCAAGTGGCAGTCAGCCCGACTTCAGAGCGTTTGCAGCTTCTTTCTCCATTTACAAAATGGGATGGTAAAGACTTTGTCGACAACCTCGTGCTTGCGAAAGCAAAAGGAAAGTGTACGACAGATCATATTTCTCCGGGCGGTAAATGGTTGAACTACCGTGGTCACTTGGACAATATTTCAAACAACATGCTTTTGGGTGCGGATAACGCGTTCACCGGCGAAATTGGTAAGGGTAAGAACTTGCTGACAGGCCAAGCTGGTTTGGAATTTGCGCAGATCGCTCGTCAATATCAAAAAGCTCATCGCGGCTGGGTGATTATTGGGGATGAAAACTACGGTGAAGGTTCTTCTCGTGAACATGCGGCGATGTCTCCAAGATTCTTGGGTGGCACGGCTGTGATCACGAAGTCTTTCGCGCGTATCCATGAAACCAACTTGAAAAAACAAGGCGTGCTCGCTTTGACTTTCGCGAATCCAAAAGATTACGACAAGATCCAAGAGACGGACTTGGTCAGCCTTGTGGATTTGAAGGATCTGGCTCCTGGTAAACCTGTGAAGATGATCGTGAAGCATCAAGATGGTGCCTCTGAAACGATCGAGTTGAAACACACTTACAATGCGGAACAATTGAAGTGGTTCCGTGCGGGAAGTGCGTTGAACTTGATTCGCGGTCTTTAATTCCCACTGGGGATTAGAGAATCAGGACATAGTGTGAACTATATAACCCACGGTTTATGGACCGTGGGTTTTTTATTTTCAAGGCAAGGCTCAGGTCCAGGGGAAGTTTGTTCTTCACTGGCTCCAAGGGGTGTTCTTTCATAGAATAAGATTTTGATTCCACGAAGAGTTTAAGGTGAGAGAACAATGGCTTTGCAACTTTCCTTTAGCGTTAGCGATAAATGTACAACGATTCATTTGAAGGGCAGCCTGAATGAATACTCTTCTGCTTTGGATGGGGTTGAGGTCAATCCTTCTTTTGATTTGCATATTGACGTTAAAGATTTGGTGGCGATGAATTCTTTGGGAATTCGTAATTTCCATAATTGGATTCATAGTATTCAGTGTGAACGCTTGCGTTTTTTTTACTGTCCGCGCATTTTTATCAACCAACTGAATCTGGTTGAAGGCTTTTTGCCCGCCAAAGCTGAAATCGAAAGTTTTTTTGTTCCCTACTACTCAGAAAGAACAGGTGAAGATGCCAGTGTTCTTTTCACGAAATATTTAGAGTATAAAAAAGTCGATGGCAAGCTGGCCCTCAGTATCCCAGAGATGCAGGACTCCGAAGGGAACAAAATGGAGTTGGATGTTTTCCAAGGTCAGTACTTTCGATTTCTTGAAAAGTACTACTGATCGGCGAGTGGAGTCAGTTGGTACTTCTCGGCGATGGAGTCCAAAAACCTGTTCTTGCTCAGCTCGGTAAGATGACTTTGTAATTTGTTAAATTGTTTTTCCGAGATGGTCTTCCTTGAAAAGAAGATGGCATACTCGGTGTCTTCACCCAACTGCGGGACTTCGATCACGGGGCTATGGGTTCTTTTGAGCCATACTCGTGCCGTATCGCCGCTGACATAAGCGAGTTGATAATTCTTCTTTTCCACTTTGCGCAGGGCCAAAATAGCCGTAGCTTCCGGCATGATCTTGAAGCTTTTATCTGAGAACTCGTGAATTCGCTGCAGACTCACCTCAATCATCGATGGCGATTGTACGCCGACACTGAGGCCTTTGAGGTCCTCATACTTTTGTATTTTTTGGGCGACGTTGGGAAGTCCATAAAAATAGAGATGGGTTTTAAAAAGACCACGACTAAATGAGAAGGCGCTATTACGGGGCGGACTATTAATCAAAGGGCAGCCCAGGTCGGCCTCTCCCTTTTTAATCATGGAAAGGGCTAATCGCAAAGGGGCGATTTTAAATTTGCAGTGACGGGCTTCTAATTTACAGAGTTGCTGGATGATCTCGTAACAGGCTCCCTGAATGCCTTTGGAGCCGGATATAAAATAGAAGGGTTCAGACTCGTGACCAACAACAACAAACGCCTGGGCCGCGTGAAGAGGGAAAAGTAAGATCCCAATGGCGATGAGTTGTTTGATGTTGAATCTTCTCATGCCTTTAGAATAGCTTACATGCACTCGTCGAATGATTAAGTGGAAAGATTGGTGTCGAAAAACACTGTGTGAAAGCTAAGATCAAATATTCTTCAGAAATATCCGCGGACCAAGGGTGAGCCAAACATAGAATGCGAGAGAGTTAAAGAATATCGCCCACAGTAATCTGTTGCGACTGATCTTGCCTAACGGGACTTCCTGTTGCAGAACGCGGTAACCCAGGATCATCGAATAGAAATTGCAGATCAATGGAAGAAAGACGCAGCCAATGATGGCATTCCAAAGAGATTTCTTTGCCAGTGACTGCGTGTGTTCGTAAGAAAATTCAGGAGCGATGGCCAGCCTTGGGCGCTCGCGGCTTTCCAGGGCTTTAGATGCCTCCATGTATTCGATTTCGGGAATCTCTAAAGTCAGACGTCCTAATAGCTGGCCGAAGTGAGGAGCGACGCCGCGGGTTTGTTCGTCTCGCACCTTGGGGTGAAGCCCTTGAGACTCCAGAAAGGACTTAACAACTTGGGCCTCGGCAAAATCCGCGCAATCCATTAAAAAGACGTAGCCTGACTTCTGATTGTTCATATCTAAGATTTTGCGCCGTCATCCCAGACTTGTACACAAGCATTTTTTGAGACTTTACGATCTTCAATCCAAGGGAAAACCTGCTTCATACCATAGAAGCCGGGCATTCCTGAGGTGTAATGAAATTGTTTAATCTGCTGGGTGCGACTATTAAATTTTTTCGGGAATAAAACGGCTTCTGTGGCGATACGAAGGGTGTTTTCCCAGATATCCAGTTCAAAAGGAGGAGGCGCGTTGCCTGTCCAGAAGGCTTTGGATTTATCCGCCGGAGGACAGAGGGCTTGGCGAAGACTGTTATTGGGCTTTCCGTTGATGGTTGTTAACCACAAAGAGAATTGAGTCGGTGAGGTGGCGACCTTGGCAAGGTCTCCTTTGGCGGAGCTATGGGTGCCACGAATAAACTCTTTGGCTCGGCGATCTTCATTGGCGCGATTGACGGCGATTTTGGCTACGGTCATGGGATAGTGTAAACCATGCTTATAGCATTGAGCCATTTCGGCGTAAATTGTCCGTGCGAGAGCATCAATATCAATGAGATCTTTTTTGGTCATCGCTTTCCCGTCTTCTTTAATGATTTGGGGAA
This sequence comes from Bdellovibrio sp., assembly GCA_019104905.1. Lineage (GTDB taxonomy): Bacteria > Bdellovibrionota > Bdellovibrionia > Bdellovibrionales > Bdellovibrionaceae > Bdellovibrio. The sequence continues at coordinate 2,305 of JAHRXB010000255.1, read as the reverse complement.
CGCCTTTTTTTTGAAGATGGGGAAGGACTAGGTTGTCGTAGGGATTGCCGGATCCCGCATTGATTGCGCTTTTCTTGGGATCAATTACACAAGCTCCGACATGCTCTTTCAGCAACTTGGTTGTTTCAGTAACGCTCGTGTTTGAAAGAGCTCTTTCAAAAGGTGCTAGGTTTTTTTGAACCTCTTTGGGGCCTTTTCCAGAAGGCTTTGAGCCGGGAGGGCAGTCTTTGGAGGGCTCCGTGGTCTTTCCGTAAAAGGAACTTCTTTTTTTAAGAGAAACATAGGCGGCATCAACCCACCCTTGCCCCTCTTGAGTGTACACCTTTCCATCGACAGTTCTTTTGTAGCGGTATTTGACCTCGAGGTACTCTTCCTCTTGCAGTTCTCCTGTGTAGGGGCTCTCAACCTGCATTCTTTGGGGGTAGTCCGAGATGATTTCGATTTCTGCCGTGTTGTCCGGCCAGGCCACCGAGCGGCAGGCGGGGTCTTTAGCGCAATTCTTCCAGTTCATGCCCGGTTGATTGAAAACAGAGATGATTTGATCATCTTCCATATCCAAATAGGCCTTGCCTTTGGCCCAGGAGGCGGAAGTGGAAAATAAGATAAAAAGTAAGGCAATAAATCGCATAGTTCTTTATCGATCTATCGCTTCCGATCTTTAGATATTTTTCACTGTATTCTCATATTAAGACGATGGGATTTTATTCTAACGCCTCGAATCACCTCAAAAAGATCATGCAACTTCGAAGGTCCTCGGGTAATCAGGTCAACCATGAATTTACAAATCCCTGCACTGACTGAAAAGCTGAATAAACCTGAGATTATTGAAAAATCATGGGTGATCACACTCTCTGGAAATCGTTTTAGTATTTTAAATCCAGATCCAGACGCCGTGAAAATCGAAGATATTGCTTGTGCCTTGGCCCGCCAGGCGCGTTTCAATGGACACACGCGATTCTTTTACAGCGTTGGGCAGCACTCTTGTTTGGGAGCCGAGGTTTCTCCGACAAAAGAGATTGCTTTGCACATGCTATTTCACGATGCCACCGAGGCTTATATTGGGGACTTGGTGTCTCCGGTGAAGGCGTTGTTGCCTGATTTTGAAATCATCGAGTCGCGGATTCATTGGGCGATTTCGAAAAAATTCAATTTGGAATTTCCATTGCCCAAAGTTGTGAAGCAAATTGATCGTCGCCTGTTGGCAACCGAAGTTAGAGATCTTATTACAAAGGATCTGAAGTCGTGGGGGATTGGCGAGGATGAGCCTTTTGATTTCCCAGTGATCCCTTGGCCACCGGAAGTCACGGAGGCGCGTTTTCTAGAGATGGCTCGGGGTTTGTTGAAACTATAAAGGTTTCCTTCAAACCCCTCCACGTCGTTACTAATCTTGGTTTAAGATTTAGGAACTTTTGATTCGTCCACAGTGATTTCGATTTCCACTCGGCGGTTTTTCGCGCGAGCCTCTTTCGTTTTCGCCGGATCAACAGGGTTTGAAGCACCCATGCCGATAGCACTTGCCGTATTGCCAGGAACACCAGACGCGATCAATTGCGCGCGAACGGCTTCTGCACGTTGTTGCGAAAGTGGATTGTTCACAACCGCAGCGCCGGTGTCGTCAGTGTATCCACGAATGGTCAAAACGTTCTCGGGATACTTCTTCATGATTGTCGCCAACTGATTGATGTTCTCTTTGGCTTGAGGTTTCAAGTCTGCTTTACCCGTGTCGAAAAGGATGTCACTTTTAAGTTTTGTGATAAGACCTTGTTCAGTTCTTTTTGTTTCGGCGATTTTCTCAAGCTCTTTTTGCTGTTTGTCCATACGTTGACCGGCAACGCCGCCGATTCCCGCTCCGATTGCGGCACCGATCAAAGCGCCTTCGTTGCGTTTGCCTGTTTGATGGCCGATCACGGCTCCAGCGACAGCGCCGATCGCAGCTCCGATGCCAGCTCCTTTGACTGTGTTAGGATTTTCTTTTGTTGTTGCGCAGCCTGTGCCCAAAATAGCGACAGAAGTGCAGATCAAGATTAGTTTTTTCATGGTGTCTCCTTGTTAAAGGATACATTATCAAAACAACAACTTGGGAAGCGCAATAGTAGAGTCGGTGCGTTGTGGAGGCTCTGTTGCTATGAACCGATCTCTGTTTTATATTTTGAATGGAAGAGACTCAAAGACCCAGGGAAAGGGGCATGTATGAAAAAAATGTTAGGAGCAAGTCTTCTTGCTTTGGTACTAGGAGCTGGTGCTGCTCATGCGGCGGAAGACCGTCTGATCGTTGTCAGCGGAACCGCTGAAAAAAGTTTGGATC
>JAHRXB010000223.1 GCA_019104905.1 Bdellovibrio sp. | reverse complement strand
TTCTTAAAGAAGGACTTTCGCAGCAGTTTAAGTGAAATTGATACCATGGTGACTCAATACCCGCAGCATGACTTGACGGGTTTTATCCTTTTGCGAATGGGTCAAATCAGCGAACTGAATAATCAGACAGAAGAAGCTTCCGAGATTTATAAAACTGTGTTCAAGAATTTCAAAAACGAAGACCTCAAAAAGCAGGCGAAAAAGCTTGCACAAAGCGTTGAATACTAATGAAGAAGTGGATTCGACTGACCTTATTTCTTTTGGCATTCCAGATGGAGGTTCGAGTGCGGGCTTCGGGGGATCTCATCGAGCAGCCTTCGTCCTGTTTGAAATCGAAAGAGGCCTGTGCGATTCAGGTGACGGGGAATGCGTTTCATTTGATTCAGGATTCAGTAAAGATTCATGCTCCGGCCAACACGGCTCTTATGCGATTGAACAGTCAGCAATGGCGCCTTATCAAGGGAACTTTGTGGGTTGAAAAGGGTTCGCAAATAAGTCTGGAAACTCTTTACGGGGATCTGACGGCGACACAGGGGCAGTATTGGGTTGTCGATCAAGGGAATCGAATTCTTGTTAGAAACATGAATGCCAACTTGGTGGTCACGTTGCGAGATGGAAAAACCTTGAATGTCCCAGAAGGTTTTGAATTTTGGATGTCAGGTTTGAACTCTCAAGGAAAGTCTGAATTCGGAATGATACAGCCGATCGATATGAAGGAGCATCTGCCACTATGGAATTCTCTTTATGGCGGATCTAAAGAGTCTTTTATCAAAGAGGTTGTCCATCTTCGCGAAAACTGGGGTGATCTTGCTGAGAAAAGCAGCGTGATCTATCAAGGTCTCGTTGAACGTAAAATCGCTTCTGAGGCTGAAAAGAAGAAGCAGCTCGAAGAAAAGAAGGCGCGTCAGGCCGCCGAACTCCGTCAGATGAGAGAGCTTTATCGGCAAAGAGTTTTTGAGCGCTAGACTAGAGTCCTGATTTTGAATTTCCCTGAATCTGAATTGAAGTTTCTTCTCAAGCCTCATGATAACCTGAGGTCTGGGAGGATAGGATGTCTTCTATTTCATCATCGGATCGCTCACGTCAGGACGAAAAACTTCGCCAAACTCGCGAAGAGTATGAAAATCGCGAAAGCGAAAATACCAAGCGGCGTAATGCTGAAATCAAGCGTTTAGAACAACGCCATAACGACGAAATCCGTAATATCACAGAGAATTATGAAGGTCGCATTGCGGAGCTCAAAGATCGCAATCGCGAAACCATGAATGATAAGGATTTCGAGAACAATCGCAAGATCGAAGAGGTTCGTCAGACTTATCGCGAATCTCTGCGTAATAAAATGGAAGACGCTTATAATGCTCGGGAAGAGCAAAGAAACAGCTATGAAGGTGCTTTGCGTAAGCAAAAAGAAATTTCGGGAGCTCAGCGTGAAAATCTCACGTCTCAGATGAGTAGCGAATTGAGTAGTCGTGATGAACGCTATATGGAGCTGGCAGAGCAAAACCGCTTGAAGTCCAAGGAATCAATTCAAGGCGTGACACGCAAGCTTAACGAAGCCCATGAGAAAGAGAGAGACGCGCTGTTGGTCGGACAACAAGATACGTTGCGCACCAAAGATCGTAATGCCAAAGAAATGCGCAAGTCTTATGAAGCTCGCCTGCGTGAAAGTGAGCGCATGAGAGAAACGGATAATGCTCGCTGGGCGCAAAAATATTCAGATACGGTTGTCAATAAAAGCGAGGAATTTGGCGATAATTTGAAAATGAAGCAGATGATCATGGATGAAGAGCGAGAAGCTGTCCGTGGTAAGTATGAAAACACCTTGGCTAAGAAAAGTGACGCCATGGATATGCAGAATCAGGAGTTCCGCGATTCTGTGAATGAGCGAGTGAACTCGCAGGTTCGATCTCGTGACAGTCAGATTCAGCGTTTGAATAGTAAACTCAATAACGAGATCTCCAAAAACGAGCGTCTCAGAGGTATTGAACGTCGCAATCTCACAAACGACTATGAAAAGCGTCTTGATTTAGTGGAAGAACAAAGAGAAGACGCCGTTGATAATATGAAAGAGCTTAACGACGAGCGTATTTCAAAAGTCTTAGATCAAAACCGCAAACTTTTGCAGAATACGGATCGGGAGAACAAGTCTCAGACGAGCATGTTGAACTCCCGCCACCGTGAAGAGCGTGAGAACTTGATCCAGCAGCATAAAGATCAAGTGACTCAGGTAGTAAATAGTGCGGACACCCGCGTGAAAAAGATTTTGGATTTGACCGGAAAGAACCAAAATCAAATGGAAAAGTATTATAGTGAGTCTTTGGATACGGTGAAGGCAAACTATATGGACCGTATGGATAGCTATCGTGAAAAGACAGTGTCTGATCAGGTGGCAACCAATAAGGCCATGACGGAGCGCTTTAGAAACATGGAGTCGAACTTCAACAACAAGCTTGAGCAAACAATCAAGACTTATGAAGATAAGATTGCTCAGTTGAAGGACGGACAAGATCGCGAGCTGAAGCGCTTGGAGAATCTTTATTCTCAAAGAGTCGACGATCGTGAAAAATCCATGAAGATGGAAAAAGAGTCCTTGGCTATGAAGTACGAGGCAAAGTTAGCTCAACTCAATGAGTCTCACAACGATCAGTTGGATAGAATGAATAGACGCCATCAGGAAGATATGCAAAACTTGTCTGTGAAGATGAGTTCATACAGTAGGAAGGCGTAGGAAAATGTTAGCAGATCGTCGAGCAAAAATTGTGGCCACTATCGGGCCGGCGACTCGTGAAGAAAAGAATCTTGAAAAAGCAATTAAGGCGGGCATGAATGTGGCTCGCCTTAATTTTTCCCATGGTACTCACGAAGATCATCTTAAAGTTATTCACTCTTTAAGGAAGTTGTCTGTGGAACTGCGGGCTCCCGTAGCCATTCTTCAGGATCTGCAGGGTCCGAAGGTGCGAGTGGGGAAGTTTGAGAACGGTTCTATTGAAATCAAACCCGGAGAAAAACTGGTCGTAACAACCGCCCCTGTTTTAGGGAAGCCTGGTTTAATCCCTTCAGACTTTAAAGAGCTTCCGTTGGCGTGTGCCCCCGGGACTCGAATTCTTTTGGATGATGGTTTGATGGAGATCAAGGTTCTTCAGGTACGCGGGGAAGAGCTGGATGTGGAAGTTATCTATGGAGGAATCCTTAAAGATCGTAAAGGAATGAATCTTCCTGGGGTGAATCTTCCGGTCGAGTGTATGACGCCCAAAGATCTAGAGGATCTTGAGTTCGGCCTTAACAATAAGGTCGACTATGTGGCGCTTAGTTTTGTTCGTCACGCGCGGGATATTCGCAAGCTACGTGAATTGGTTGAGGCGAAAAATTCTTCGGCCAAGATTGTTGCAAAAATTGAAATGGTCGAAGCTTTGGAGAACCTCGAAGAGATCTGTCGTCTCAGTGATGTGGTGATGGTGGCGCGAGGGGATTTGGCTGTGGAAGTAGGGCAGAGTCGTTTGCCGGGCTTTCAAAAGCGTATCATTCAGGTGTGCAATCAGCTTGGGAAGCCGGTGATTACGGCGACTCAGATGTTGGATAGCATGGTGGAAAATCCTCGTCCCACAAGGGCAGAAATTACTGATGTGGCCAATGCCGTATTGGATGGAACAGATGCCTTGATGCTTTCTGCGGAATCCGCAAGTGGAAAGCATCCTTTTAAGTGTATCCGCACCATGCATGAGATC
>JAHRXB010000214.1 GCA_019104905.1 Bdellovibrio sp. | reverse complement strand
AGCCCTCTGCTCGCTGAAAACATAAGTTTTTTCATTAGGTTTCAAATTTTTGACGATCCCACTAAGATCTAGCGCGGGATTGGGAGTGATGGTCAAAATGATTTTTTTCATCATTCATCCCTTCAGTGCGGGTTAAGTCCTCACAACCAAAAAGGCCTCAGCGGTTCCTGCATTTAGTCCGTCAGTGCGCTGAGCGAAGTAACGTTGGTAGAGATCATTGGCTGAAACGTATTGAGACGTTTTAATTCCCGCCTCGTTCGCCAGCGCCAACATCTCACCTGGAGAAAAGAGACTCAAAAACGGAGTTCCCGCCTCTTGCGCTCTCTTCATCACAAACTCCATGCTGGCTCTTTCCGCAGACTCAAGCAGATCCAGAGACAGCATGAACGTCATAGCAAAGGTTGAGCCTGGAGCTAACTTTGTCATCTGCTGAAGCAGAGATAAGTTCGCCTCTTTTGTGAGATACATCGAAACGCCTGTCGAAACAATGACAGCGGGTTTTGCGTTATCAAACCCCGCTGCGATCAACTGTTCCCACCAAGACTGTCCAGCCTCAAAATCAACGGGCACGAAATGCAACCACGACGGCGCAGAAAGCCCAACTTCATGAAGTCGCTTTTGTTTCCAGGCCTGGGGCCCTGGCTGATCAACTTCGAAGATCTGCAGACCTGAGCCCATATCGGGGCGACGTTGTGCGAACGTGTCCAACCCGGCCCCCAGAATCACATACTGAGTGACGCCTTGCTTTATTTGTTCTTCCACCAGGTCCTCAATAAAACGAGCGCGTCCAACGATGGACGCACGCATACTCTTTGAAAACTCTGGGTTCATATCAGGGCGACTTTGCCAATCATCTTCGCCAACGAGTTTTAGCCCGATCTCATCAGTAAATACGTGGGGCTTCGGGTCTATTCGAACATGCAGGGCGCGCCATAAAGCGACTCGGACTGCCGTATGCTCTGGCGCTATCATTCGTTTTTCTGAAGCCATATAAAATAACCTTTTGAGGTGAGTCCTTTATAACGCAAATCTTAACCAAAAGTAAGGCCGTACCTCACAAATTTATCTGTACAGAGCAGAAGTGGTTTGTTAGTCACAAACTCTAAATATGGGAGAATTTATGAAGACGTTGGCTGTGTTATTTTGCTTATTTACTTTGACTGCGAAAGCGCAAGTTCTTGGAGAACTCAAGGGAGAGGGCACCATTCAAGCCAGTTACGCGAATTTTGACGGCTCTAAAAATCTTCGTCAGGGCACATGCCGTGTGGCGATGAATATTCATCAAGAGCCCTCGTCTTTTAATTTCGACTTCTCTGTTTATGAGTGTTCTTTCTTAAGCCCCTGGAATGACACCCCTCTATCTTATAAAATCGTCGACGGTCAGTTGATTGACAATAAAGGCCAACAGAAAGGTTCAATCCTTGCGGATGGGACCATTCATTTTTCTGAAACATCTTATTCCGTCGAAAAGTACACAGAGGAAACTTATGATCTGGACTGTCGCCGCATGTATGTGGAGTGGAAGACATTAAAGTTAAATAACAAATTCGACTATTTCTTCAAACGCAATGAGGACGGCTCTTGGAATGTTCTTCGCCAAACTTCAGAAGATCGTTTGGCTTGGACTAGTCGTCGAAGCGTTCCCAATTGCCCAGCCAGTCTGATCCCGACAAAACTGGGCTCTACACTAGAAATTAAAGCCGTCGTTAAATAACGTCGCTCCAAGAGTTTGCAGCTTGGTCTTTTCGAAGCGGACCTCAAGCCCGAGGTCTGCGACTGTCAATAACTCTAGTGTTTTCGTTCATTCATATACTTCTCTAGTTTATCAAAAGATTCGGACCACCCTTGAATGCAATCATCTTGTAGCTCGTTCGGCATACCTTGCTGAGAGAGTTTAAAACGGCTTGTATTTTCATCAATGGCTTCAAAATCAAATGTGATGTAGGCCATTTCTGGCCAGACGCCAGGCATTTCAGCTTCTTGAGGAGAAATCGGGTGACCTTTCTCATCGGCAAATTGATCGGTCATAACGATGCGTTCATTTTTGACAATTTCTTCAAAGTGACCGGTCATTCCCCCACCACTGTGTTCATGGCCTTTTATGTTGATATAGTACCGACCACCCTCGCGAAAGTCGATCTCGATATGGTCGGAATAAAGCCCCTGAGGCCACCACCATTTTTTTAAATCTTCAGCATTTGTGAAAGCTTTAAAAAGTTGACCGACAGGCACATTAAATTCTCGATCTATTTCTAGCAACTTCGACTGAGGGGTTGAATTTTTATGTACTAAGTACAGATTGTTTTTCGCTTGTGAAGTTTGCATAAAAAACTCCTTTAGAAAAATTGGCTCTTTATCTATAAAAGATCGATTGCATATAAATTATATAACTCCTAAAACAACTTTTGAATGATTCTTCATTTATTGAAACATCCGATTATTCAGATTTTCGAGACGCCCAAGCCCCTCCGAACATCGATTTTCATCCCTAAAATTAGGCTATAGGACGAGTCCTTCCCAAGATTTTCAGAAATTTTATTATAAATTGGTAAAGTTCTTTACAATGCAATCTGACAAGGAGAACTGATGCGTCCATCCTTCAAAACAATTTCAAGTCTTGTTCCTCTGCTCATCCTTTCAGCCTGTGGAACCTTGCCAATGAAAGAATCCTCGATCACCCCGTCCCCTATCTCGGCTCCTCTCAGCACTCGTGCGGACGCCGATTACAATTTTATTTTAGGTGAGCTCTATGGCCACGAAGGAAATTCTGACCAGGCGATTGAGCACTTTGAAAATGTGTTGGCTCTTGACGAGACTTCTCCCACAGTTCATCTCCGGTTGTCTGCGGAATACCAGAAAACAAACAAGATGACTAAAGCCATTTTCCACGCCGAAAAAGCCGTTGCCAAAGATCCTCAGAATATTGAAGCTCACTTATTTTTGGGGGGACTGTATTCTGCGGAAAAACTCTATGATCAGGCTATTGCTCAGTACAAAGCTGTCTTGCTCCTGGAACCAAAAAATGAAGAGGCTCTCGTCTACATAGGCTCTCTTTATGCGGATCAGAAAGACTCTAAAAAGGCTGTGCAATATTTCAAATCTCTTCTGAAAAATCCCGAGTATAAAACTCCGCACGTGGCGTACTACTATCTTGGCCTCGTTCGCATGGAGATCGAAGGAAAGAAACATCAACTTGATGCCGAAAATGCTTTTAGAAAAGCTTTGGAACTTAAACCTGATTTTGAAGACGCCGCCATATCGCTGGCAAACCTGTATTTGCATCAAAATAATCGCAACAGGGCTCTTTCGCTGTGTCTTGAATTTCAAAAGCAGAACCATTTTAATCACAATGTGGCGGAGCTCCTTGCTCAAATATACATTGAAAATGAAGAGCCCGATAAAGCCTATGAGCAGTTCGAGTTCATTGCGAACAACTCAGAGCCCTCTCTTGAAACTCAAATGAAGATGGCGCTCATTCTGATTGAACAAAAACGACTCCATCAAGCGGGCTCAAAACTCAAGGACATTGTTACGAAATTCCCAGCTTCAGACAGCGCCCGCTTCTATCTTGCCGCCATCTATGAAGAAACCGGCGATGCTGAGAATGCCGTTCGCGAGTACATGCAGGTTCCACCTGCAAGCGCGCACTTCAGTGATGCGATCGTGCATGCCGCTCATCTATTGAAAGGCTTGGGAAAGCTAAATCAGGCTCTGAATATCACCGCAAATGGACTGAAATCAAAAGCCGATCAGCCACAGGTTTACACCATGTATGCCTCTTTGTTAGACGCAAAGTCTGACTATTTAGGAGCCGAACGCGTGCTTGAGGAGGGTCTGACAAAGTTTTCGCACAACGTGGGTCTTCTTTTTCAACATGCTTTGATGTTGGATCGACTGGGCAAAAAAGATGGCATGATCGCCCAAATGAAGAAGGTTCTAGAAATCGAACCGAATCATGTGCAAAGCATGAGCTATCTCGCCTTCACATTGGCGGAACTGAATCAACACCTGGCAGAGGCCGAAAAACTGGCGCGCCGTGCTTTGGAGCTGGAACCGGCTGATGGTTATGTTCTAGATACCTTGGGTTGGGTTCTTTTCAAACAGAAGAAATTTTCTGAATCGATCGAGGTTCTAGAGAAAGCCTATGGGTATCAGTCTTCCGCCAGCATCATTGCCGAGCATTTAGCTGACGCCTATTCGATGCAGTCTATGAATGAAAAAGCCAAGATAATGTACGACAAAGCCGCAGGACTCACCAACGATGAGACCAGAGCCAGCCAGATCCGCAGTAAACTTCACAAGTTGGTTTTTTAGTGGGATTCTTGTTCAATGCTCAAATCAATGACATTGAAATCACCAGCATAGATTGGTGCGTAGCCAATTCGCACGTTCAATCTTCCCGTAGAACTTTGCTCAGGATTGTTGGTGGCATCACAAGTAACAAAGAATGC
>JAHRXB010000063.1 GCA_019104905.1 Bdellovibrio sp. | reverse complement strand
AGGTCCCATCACGGAGGGCATTTCGAAAATTGCCTCTTCTCGAAAATGGATGGTGAAAGACGCTCACAACAAAGACACGATCTATGGTGCGTTCGGTTGGTATGCCGCCAAAGTGACTCCTTCTGATGATGTCAGTGGAATGAACTACCAATGGATTCATGGAACTATTGGTTGGGGTAAAGACGGAGCGGCTGCGATCGAACTTACTCGCGGATTCTTGATGAACTTATTCTCGAATCCTGGATCATCTGGTTGCACTCGCCTTGAGAATCGCGCCGTGGCTTACCTGCGCAGTCTTTTGCCTGTCGGCACGGACATCTACCGTGTGTATGCGCGTGAGTCGACACGTGAAAAAGAAACTGTCACTGGTTTCTTCAAAAAGAAAGTCACCCCTTTGCCTCGCTATGCCGATAAGTTCGGAGTGAATGGTCGCTGGGATTACATCCTTCTGACTAACGGCGCTCAACAAAGTGGTGGTTTGACGGCGGATGCGAAAACCATTATCGACAAAGCCATTCCTGTGATTGCGGGCGAGAATTTGATCGAACAAGGTTCTTATGAGATCGATCAATATCCCAATGCGACTCAGTTGAACTATAACTACACTGCTTCTTCTGGAAAAACGGGAGATCGTTATAAGATCGACTCTGGAAAAGAAGCGGATGCAGATAAAACCAACTTTAAAGGATATTTCTTAGTTGATGAAGGACGCTTTATTGACTATCAACATCCTAATTCTCAAGCCACAAAAGGAACTATTCGTGTGAGCGGAATGACGGACTTCATCAATTCAGTCCCTGAATTCTTGGCAACTTCCGGCGAACACAATCCTCCTGCTGTGGAATTCCAGAAAGAGAATAACAACAACATAGGCTCGCAAGGCGGATAAGGACTTCTCTTTATGAACTACCCAACAGATGTCACTCTGGTTGGCGGAACGGGGCTCGTGGGACACGAGCTCCTTCTTATTTTGTCACATCTTCAACAGATCTCGACAATCAAAGCAGTGACCCGCTCTCCTCTGGGAAGAGTTCCTCCGCACACTGACAATATTATTTTAGACTTTAATAAACTGAATAATTATGCCGACGTCTTAAAGTCCCCGGTCTTTGTGTGTTGCCTGGGAAGCACTATCAAAAAAGCCGGCAGCCAAGAGGCCTTTCGTCAAGTCGATCACGACTATGTCTTGGACTTTGCCCGTATCGCCGAAAAGTCCGGAGCCCAAAAGCTTTTAGTGATTTCAGCCATGGGGGCCCATCCCCACTCGCGAGTTTTCTACAATCGAGTCAAAGGTGAAATGGAGAAAGACCTGCGAGAGCTTAAGATCCCGCAAATTGAGATCTTCCGTCCTTCTCTTATTTTAGGAGAGCGTAAAGAGCGGCGTACCGGGGAAGAGTGGGCGCAGAAGCTAAGCCCCTATTTGAATCCACTCTTAAGAGGACCTCTAAGAAAGTACCGAGCCATTCAAGCCCGAGATATCGCCAAAGCCATGGCGATTGCCATTCTGAATTTTCAGCCAGGATTTCATGTCTATGAGTCAGAACAGATTCAGTATATTGCGGACCAAAGATAGTCGCGTTACTTCTTTACTGAAACAAAGAATCCACAAACTCCTGGGAAGAGAACGTGCGAAGATCTTGAATTCGCTCACCAACACCAATCAGCTTAATTGGAATCTGTAATTCCTGAGCAAGTCCCACAGCGACTCCCCCTTTGGCTGTTCCGTCCATTTTGGTCAAAACGGCTCCGGTCAAAGTCAGCGCACTGTGAAACTCTTTGGCTTGCATCAGGGCATTTTGTCCTGAATTGGCATCAAGAACAATCAAGGTCTCGTGAGGTGCTTCAGGAATGACCTTCGACATCACTCGCTTCATCTTTTTGATTTCTTCCATCAAATTAGCCTGAGTGTGCAAACGACCAGCGGTGTCCACGATGACAACATCATACCCTTGCGCCTTCCCTTTGGCGACAGCATCAAAGGCCACGGCACTTGGATCCGTGACACCCTCAGGAGAGAAAATTTCAACTTGAGCGCGATCGGTCCACACCTTCAGCTGTCCCCCTGCCGCCGCACGGAACGTATCGCCCGCAGCAACCAACACTTTTTTGCCTTCTTTTGCCAGTTGCGCTGAAATTTTCCCAATGGACGTGGTCTTGCCCGCGCCGTTGACTCCGACGATCATCAAAACTGTCGGGCCTTCATTGGCAAACTGAATTTTAGCAAGAATGCCCTGATCCGGACTTGAAGAGTGAGAGCCCGCAAAAATATTTTTAATTTCTTCCTTCAAAGCATCGCGAACCGTTTCATAGTCGGCCCGTTCTTTTTTAGACAGCTTGTCTTCCAAAGCACCCATCAAACGCTGAACCGTGGTCGGCCCAAGATCACTTGTGTAAAGAATTTCTTCGATTTCTTCCAGGTGTTTGTTGCTGGCATCTGTTTTAAAAAGACTGCGAATACGTCCAAAAAGATTCTCTTCGGTTTTCCTCAAAGCTTCTTTAAGATCAACAGCTTTTTCTTCGACGGCAATGAAAGCCTCTTTAGCCAGATCCGGGATTTCAATATCGGAAACCACTTGCCCTGTGGAATCAATATGCGCCAGCGGAACTGCCTCTTCTGCTTGCGTCGGCATCTCGCGCTTCGCTTCGTGGGTCAGAGCTTTTTTGTCTTTGCGAAGGATGTTTTTCCAGACTCCATAGAAAACAACTCCGAAGATGACGGCGAAAAGAAGTCCGACAAAAATAAAAAGATTCTCAATCTGTTGAGCGTGATCAGGCGACATCATCGGCCCTCCGACAATCTGCGTTAGATGTTCAGGAAAAATCCCTCCCTATCTATCGTATTTTATCGTCAGAGACCAGATGAAATGGCCAAAACTCCCTTAATTTTGCTCGGAATAAACAACGCCCAGCTCTTCAAGAGTGTATCGGGCCTCGTCCAGATCTTCACGAAGACGTTTTTCTTCCACGGGGGCCGTTAAAGTTCGATACCCGGGATAGACCTGCCAAGGCGACAATGAAACGGCCACCTCTGCGCGAGAGGCCAACTGATCTTCGTTAAAGGTTTGCAGAACTTCCATTTTTTGATTGGGACCAAAAACTTCAAGCACCCACACATGAGGAGCAACAGGTTCAGAGAACAATCCCGGATCCAGCACCCACAAAGTCCCAGCCACTCTCACTACCGGAGCCACGTGATAACGCCAACCAAAGAAGTCCTCTGGTTTTGTCGCCTTCAAACTCCACAAAGAAAATCCGTGGACCCAAACTTTATGAACCTCAAAACCTTGGGCCGCAAGCTGTGACGCGACAACATGAGAGCGCGCAAAACATCCATCGCGCAAATAATCATAGCGTAAGCTTGAATCTGAAGAGATCAACTCCCATGCCTGTTTTAAATCCGAAAGCGTTTTTTTCAGATTCACATCCTGGGACAGCAAAGCCAACAAGCCCTCATCCATTCTTCTCGCCTCTTCCTCAGAGAAACGAAAGCGATCTCTTTGAAGTGCGGTCGACAAAAGTTTCTTCAATTTTTGGCAGCCCTCAAGACGGCATTTCCTGAGGTTGGGTTCAAAGCCCATCATCAAATTGTGTTTTCGGTAATAAGATTCTCGCGCCGTCCCCGTGGTCCGTTGATATTGAAAATCAGATTTGTTCGTAAAAAGAGTTTTTCCGAGGGCGAGGTCCTTTACGAAAACTGGAACCTCCACACGTTCTTCCTGCAAAGAATGTAAAGTCGGAACCTGTCCAAACATGATATCGGCCAAGAAAAGCAACTGGGAGTTATCACAGCTCCAAAAGCGATCTTCATTTTTTTGACAACGCACCTTGCGCCCTTCAGAAGAACGGACTTCCAAACCTTGAGCGGCTTGAGTGTTTTGCAATCCGAAAAGTACCAAAATGAGACAGAGGCTTTTGAGCATATACTCTTATATGGCAAGGATAATACCAGCCGAGTCCCCGCTATAAAGCAATCAAGCTTATAGACTCTAGACAGCTGCCAATCTTGGCGGGCGAAGGGAAGGTCCGCAACTGGCTATTTTCCATTTTTTAATTTCGCGTAGATCAAGGTGTCTCGACGCTGACCATTCTCAATGGCGTGTTGACGAAGGCGGCCCTCCAGGACATACCCGCATCTTTCTGCGACACCTCCGGAACGTGCATTGGTCCCAGAACAATGAATCTCGATTCGAAAAAATCCCAGATTAAAAAGAACTGCCTCTAAAGCTTTGACGGCTTCACTGATGTAACCCTGGCCTTCATATTTCCCCAAGATCCAATAGCCCAGCTCACAGCGATTATGATCCCAAGCAATGGTATGAACCCCGACATTCCCGACATAAACCTGTCCGTCATTCAAAAAAATGCCATAGTCGAACATCTTATAGTCGGCCCATTGTCGATGGGTCATTTCAATATAGTCTCGTTCATCGTGAATCCCTTTGGTCCAGGCCACCCACGGCAAAAAACGCCCCAGGCGAGTGCGATCTTCATCGACATAGCGAAACATGATTTCAGCTAAATCCATCTGATGTTTGCGCAAGGTGATTCTGGTGGAAGAAATCATCTCGGGAAGATATTGAGCTTTCACGATCCGCCTCACAGGTAGGGGTTCGACGTTATTTTATTTTGGAGGTGAGATCAGAAAGACGAATTCCCGCAAGATAGTCCATGGAATTGGCTTCGATCCCCTCAACCACTTCGTCCAAAAGTTTTCCCATATTGCAACTGACAACACACTGTTTGACTGGCTCTTTGCACGGAGTTGCGATCAACTTCTTATCACAAACAGCAAGATAGATATCTCTCAGAGAAATTTCTTTGGCGCTCTTCGCAAGTCGTACGCCTCCGGCTTTACCCTTAAAAGACTCTAAAAGTCCCGCCTCGACCAGTTTCGACAAAAGACGACGGATCACCGTGGGATTTGTACGAATACTGGCAGCCAGTTGCTCTGACGTCATCAACTCGCCCTTATGAAAGGCCAGCGCCGTCATGACATGAACTGAGACAGAAAACCTTTGATCGACCATGATGACATTCTATCCCATCGAAGAAAAATAAACAATCTCAAGGACCTATACGAATCTTTATTCCATTGTTAGGACCCCTCATTTTATCTGTATCTATAATTGTTGCATTTAAGCCCTGGCGCCGCTATATTGTGCTCATATCTGTTACATTATTTCATTGCTAATGAGACCTTCAAATGGAGAACGAAAAATGAATCATGCGAATATTAAAGAAGCCCTCGAGTGGCGTTATGCCACAAAACGCTATGACGCGACTAAGAAGATTTCATCCCAGGATTGGGAGACTTTGAAAGAATCCTTGCGTCTGGCCCCTTCGTCCTACGGCATTCAGCCTTGGAAGTTCTTTGTCATCGAAAACCCCGAAACACGAGAAAAGCTAAAAGCGGTTTCTTGGAATCAAGCCCAGGTGACAGATGCCAGTCACTACGTCGTGTTCATTTACAAAGAAGAAATAGATGAGGCTTTCATTCAAAAATACATCGATGAGATCTCCAAAGTTCGAAACACGCCGGTGGAATCTTTAGATGGACTCAAAAATATGCTGACTCAGAACCTGGGCAAAGCCCCTGAAGAAAAAATCCGAGTCTGGTCACAAAGACAGGCCTATATTGCCATGGGATTTCTTCTGCAGACGGCCGCTCTTCTTAAAATTGATGCCACTCCCATGGAAGGTCTCGACCCAGCGGCCTACGACAAAATACTAGGCCTTGAGGGTTCGGGCTGGAAGACGGTCGCCACCGTGGCCTTGGGCTACCGACACTCTGAAGATGCTTTCCAAAACATGAAAAAAGTCCGCTACCCCGAAGACTCTGTCTTCACATTCATCAAATAACACTCTCGACCATCCCTCCAAAAAAACAAACCCCCGAGGACAGCGTCTTCGGGGGTTTATCTTTTTAAATGAATTTAAATTTCTTACTTAATGTCCTGCAAAGACACAGACACCATCGTAGAAACACCACGCTCTTGCATGGTCACGCCATAAAGCTTCTTCGCCACTTCCATGGTGTGCTTATTATGGGTCACGACGATAATTTGAGAGCGTTTGGCCATCTCACGAACCAAGTCGTTGAAACGGAAAACGTTCGCATCATCCAATGGAGCATCAACCTCATCCAGCAAACAGTACGGAGAAGGCTTCACCAAGAAGATGGAGAAGACCAGCGCCACCGCTGTGAGCGCCTTTTCTCCCCCTGACATCAAAGACACGTTCTGCATCTTTTTGCCTGGAGGACGCGCAATGATCTCAATTCCCATTTCGCCCTTTTCTGGATCTTCAATCAACTCAAGCTTCGCTTCCCCGCCGCCGAACAGGACTGGGAAAACGCGAGTAAAACGATCATTCACAAGGTCGAAAGTTTCCTTAAAGCGTTTTGAACAGATTCTGTTGATACGATCGATCACTTTGCGAAGCTGTTCTTTGGCTTCGGTCAAATCTGCGTGCTGCTTCGTCAAGAATTCATAACGTTGCGCAGTTTCTTCGTACTCCTCGATCGCTGACAAGTTCACTTCACCGATCTTAGAAAGCTTTTCACGAAGTTCTTTCAACTCCGCATCCGCCGCCAAGAAGTCACCTTCACGGTCTGCGTATTTTTCTACAACATCGGGAAGATTCAACATGTAACGTTCGCGCACTTGATCAATCAAGTACTGCTCTTTCATCTTAGCTTGTTCCAGCTTCAATTGAGAGTCGTTCATTTTGTGTTGTCTTTCATTGCGTGCGCGCTGAGAAGACATTGCTTCCTCTTCGATCGCACGAGCACTTTCCGACATCACTTCGTATTCGTCTTTAGTGCGAGACACTTGAAGTTTCAAAGTCTCGACCTCATCCAAAAGACGCTCAAATTCAATTTTCTTTTCTTCCAAGGTCATTTGGCTCTCAGTCATCTGAGAGTTATACCCTTGCGCTTCTTCACTCATGCGAGCCAACTGCGCTTCTAAGTCCCCCAAGGACTTCGAAACCATTTCAAGCTGTCTTAAAACACCTTGATACTCCTGAGTTTTTGAAGCGGACTTCACCTGAAGATCCGTCACTTCCGCCTGCAGTCCATCAAAGCCCATACGAGTCGAGTTCAACTCTGTATTTAAGGACTCCACTTCCATCTCAAGCAAAGTTTTCTTTTCACGAGCTTCAAAAAGAGCCTGGTTCAGCTCTTCCATCTTCTGCTCTTGAACTTCCAACTGCTCGGAAATCTTTTTCACTTCGCGTTCTTGCTTTTCAACGGCGGCTTGCGCATTGGCAAGTTCGTTTTCAGCACGCTCTAAATCCTTACGAAGTTCCGTGACTTTGATTTCTTGTTCGATTTTGCGTTTTTGCGCGCCTTCGAAATCGTTCACAACATTATTCAATTGCTCTTCGGTCTTCTTCAAAGCGGCTTGCGCCAACGCCAATTTCCCGGCGAATTCGTCTTTCTTATCAGACAACTCTTTGATTTCACGACGACGCTTCAAAACGCCGGAGTCTGCGGATTCAGAAGACCCCCCTGTCAAAACTCCATCAGCCGTCAAAGTATCACCATCGACAGTGACAAATGTCCAACCCTCATAACGAGGACGAAGAGCCAAAGCTGTGCGGATCGAATCCACGATCGCCACACCATCCAAAAGATAAGCTACGGTGTGTTTGAACTTATCTGCCGCCTGAACGACGTCTTTCAAAATAGCCTGAACACCCTGTTCGTTCACTGGGGCTGCCGCACGATTCAAACCACCCGCGCTGTCTTTAGCGGAAATAAAGCTTGAACGACCGGATTTGTGCTCTTTCAGATGGGTCACTGCTTCCAAGGCCACATCAGAATCAGAAGACAACAACATCTGCAAACGAGAGCCCAAGGCTGCTTCCATCGCCACTTCGTAAGCCGCTGGAACTTCCACGACCTCAGAAACAGGTTGGAAGTGAGTCACAACAGAACCATCCGCCATCATCTCTTGAGTGCGGGTTTTCTGCCAAAGCATGACTTGCTTCACGCCTTCTTGGAAACCTTCAAAGTTATTTTGCAGGTTCTCTAAGCCGTACAAGCGGGATGCAACTTCATTCAAAGAGTCTTTAAACTGCTCTACTTCCAAACGTTTTTGCGCTGCCGATTCCGTCAGAATCTTTTTATTGGCTTCGAAAGACTCAAAGTCGTTCGCCAGATCCAATTGCATCTGACGTTCTTTATCCAGTTCATTGAAGACTTTTTTACGACGTGCTTCGAACTCAACTTGTTTTTCACGAAGTTCATTCAAAACAAGTTGTTCCGTGTCTTGACGCTCAGACAAGTCTGCGATTTGCGCGCTCAAAGAGTTCACGCGCGCATCCAAAGAAGACTCGGACTGCCCGACAGCGAAAAGCTCGCGGCGTTTTGTTGTCAAATCTTCATCGACTTGAGAAATACGAGAATTAGAGTTTTGGAAGATGTCGTTCTTTTCAGCGAATTGAGCTGCCAAGCTTTCGGCTTCTTCTTTCAGCTCTGCCACTTGAGAATCCAACTGGGCCTTATCACGAGACAAAAGCTCCTGACGAGCTTGCTGTTCTTGCAAGATCGTACCG
>JAHRXB010000268.1 GCA_019104905.1 Bdellovibrio sp. | reverse complement strand
TCCATTTAAGATGCAAGAGCGTACCTGGCGTGGTGACAAGTTCCCAAGGAGAAGGCTGCGTCACGGGATCGGGCACTTTTGCGACCAAAAGATTTGTTAAGATCGGTTGCGGAACCGGGGCATAAGTCACAGAAATACGATCTGTGCCATTATTGACCGGACCGGCATTGCTGGAAACATTCCCCGCTTGGTCACGCACCCAAAGATAGACGGTGTAAGTTCCTTGAATCCAATCCACCAGATGATCATATCCCGAAAGAACGACAGCAAGATCAATGGGCACGTCAATCCCTGGGGCGTCTAAGGCCACCCAACATGGGTCCGTCAGCAAGGGCTGATTGGAGGAATTCTTAAGACAGAATTGGGTGATCGGTGTTTGATTGTCTGTGGCTGCAAACTCTACTTTCACGAAGGGATTGTAAGTCGTGACGGGCCCTTCCGAGCCGATAATTTTAAAAGAGTTGGCAGTGATCACTGGTGGTGTGATGTCGAAAAGAAGCAGCGTCGATTTGGAATCGCTTCCTGTTTGGCCCGTGGCATCTGTCAGATTGATTTTGAACAGAGTGGGCCCTGGAGTCTCAGGAAGATAGAGATTGTATTTATAGATCTTTCCATTCACGGCCCCGACTCGGCCAACCGGAGTCGTTGTCATTGTTGTCCATGAGCTTCCTGCATTTTGACTGTATTGAATGACGAAGTTAGCGCCCGCAGGAACATTTCCCTCTGTGAGAGACCATTGAAACTCATAATAGCTTTTTGTGCCTAAGAAAGAGGGGATGGGGTTGATATGAATTTCTGGCGGGAGCGTATCATAGTCGACAAGGACCGTGGCAAAGGAAGGTTGAATATTTCCAGCACCATCGCGAACAAAAACGCGAAGATTTCGAGTTCCTTGGGCGTTAGAAAGACTTAAATCATAGTGAAGGGCGCTGGCCACCGTGCTACAGCTGGTCCACTCAGGTTCGGCGCCGGTGGGGAGAGAAGAACTTTCTTTTACCAAAACCTCGGCGATGTCACTGCATGAAGAGATCGTCATGGTCGCTAAAGCGGAAGACGTGGGGCTTGCGGAGGTTCTTGTCACAGTGGGAAGAGTCGGGGGCACAGTGTCTTTGATCAACGAGAGACTGGCTGTTGTCGTGTTTCCCGCAGCATCTGTTGCTGTCACAGCAATATTTTTGCTTCCGTCAATTCCCGCAAGGGAAGGCTGCAAAGTCAGACTTCCGGCCGCGCAAGCCTGATTCAAAGTCGTGGCAACATCACCAGAGACCTCAATCGCAGCGTCCTCTTCGCAACTTAAAGAAAGAGCAAACACGTTTTGATAAGGAGTGCTTGCCGCCGGAGAAATAATGTTTAAAGCCGGTGGAGTGACGTCAAAGGTGTAAGGTTGATTGAGGCTGGTGAAACATTCCGTATTTCCCAGATCGTCTGTAACCCGAAGAGTGAAGTTATAAGTGGTCTCAGTGACAAGTGGAGTGTCTAAATGAATGGTGAAGACACCCGATGAATCCGGGGTTGTGGAGCCCAAGACCGGCCCCGCACAAGAGTTTGAGTCATACAAAGAGATCTGCGAGTTGATCTCAGTCACGCCGCTGAGGGCGGGAGTACTGATATTCGAAGGACTTGCTGGTGTAAGGGCTGTGATGGATGTGGGGTTGACGATGGTATCTAAAGTATATCCCATTCCTGGCGAGCAGATCGTGTTCCCCAAAATATCCGTGGCAAGAATCGAATAGGCCGTCGGTCCATCAATCAAAATAGGATTTATTGCGGAGAGATGGATGGAATAACTTCCATCGGAGGCGGCTTGAGAAAACTCCAAGGGAGGACCTGAGCAATTCAAGCCTGAATACAATTCAAGGCGGGCATTGGCTTCGCTGGTTCCCATGAACTGAGGCCGGCGATCGTTGCCACGAGCCGCAGGCATAACAGCAGTTCCCGAAAAAGCCTGAACAGTTCGTTTGATAGTGATGTCGCCAAGTTTTTTCCAAAGAGGAGCTTCGGTGGGAGACTCGGCATAGATGCAAAGGGTGTGAGTCCCTTCGGGCAGGACACTGAGGTCGACACCAAAGTCGATGTTGAGAGTTTGATCTGTGCCAAGAACGTCTTCATCACGGGGAGGTTTTTCGCAGTTGGGATCCGACGCGGAAGTGTAAATTTTTAGTTTCACCGAGGGCTTGGTGATGCCCTCAAGACGAAGTTGGGTATCTTTAGTGAGAAGTTCAACCCGACCAGTGTCGTAAGTCTTGGGGGTGCCATGATTATACAGAACGATGCTGGCGGGGATCAGGGGATTTGTGTTGAAGTATCCAGCATTAATATTACAGCCAGCCACTCCCATGACCATAGGAATAGTAAGTAGAGTCGATACTAGGACGTACAGGAGACGACTGAACATGATTTACTTGTCGGTTATTCTTGATGATATCTTAAATTGGATCCCGGGGATTTATCGGTTTGAGACGAAGAGAAAAGTCGACGTCTGTACCTATGTGGGGGAATGAGCCTATTTCTTATTTGAATTTGAACCCACAAGGTGACCTTACAAGAAATTAATATGATAGTTGTTATTAAGGAATCTGAAGGATCTTCCGGGAAAATGAGGGGAATTTCACATGAAAGAAGTCATTGAACAAACAATCACGGTTAAGGCGACAGCGGGAGAAGTCTGGCATTCTTTAACAGATCGGGATGAGTTGGAAAACTGGTGGGGTGATGGGGTGACCATTGAGCCTCGCGTAGGTGGCCAATTTCGAGAGCGCTGGGAGGATGACGAGGGAAAAGCTCAGTTGGCTTCTGGCAAAGTCACGTTTGTGAAAGAGAAAAAACAAATCACTTTTACCTGGAGAGAAAAAGACTGGCCTAAAGACGCCACCACGGAATGTACGTTCCTCATTGAAGATCAGGGAACTAAATGCACATTAACATTGAAACATCAGGGGTGGGAAAGTCTGCCGGAACAAAACCGCGAAAAACTGATGAAAGATTTTAAAGTGGGTTGGACGTATCATTTGAAGGAGCTTAAATCATATCTTGATGAGTAAGCTCCTTTTGTCTGCAAGATAATTAGAAATCTTGAATACTATCTTCAAGCTCTGGGAAGTCGACAAAGGGATTGCGATTGCCTTGAACTCTGAAAATTTCGTTGTTGCGACGAACTTCATCTTCATCAACGGGATCTTCTTTAGACCATTTTTTTAAGAAAGCCTCTTCGCCAGGCGTGATGGGCAGATCATAGCGCAGAGAGAAGTAGAACAGCGCACGAGCCACATTGCCTTTATGATTTTTAGGTGGTTCGAAAACTTCGCGGTTTCCGCTTGCAGGACGACCGAAGCGAGAAACAGGGCATTTCAATTTTTGTGAATCTTGAGTCACTTCACCGAAAGTATAGTTTCCACGGATGGAGTTAAGCTGTGTATCAGTAGGGAAGAGGTGGTGAAGATCTGCTTTTTGAAGGCCTTTATTGTGTCTGCCAGAGAAGCGGCTTTGCGGCCAGGTGTGTTCGACGTTGATAACATTGTTGTCGGGAATTTTATCGGGACCAGGAGTGCTGCGACCTTTGAAGTCCTCTGCCGTTTTTTCCGTGTCACAATAAACGTCCCGCACTCCGTAAGAACCGTTCCCATGATCGATCAAGTAATATGATCCCATCAAGAAAACGCGGGCGCCGTCGTACCCCAAAGAGGTTTGGGCGTAACAGCCTTGGCCCGTGCACTCTGAAACGATTTGATCGTAAGTGCCTTTCACCGCGCGGTGATAACTTCTTAAAACCGCTTTGATATTGTTTTTGAGGGCGTCGTTAGAAGCACCCGTGGAAAGATCAAGATAGAATTTTTCGCCGTAATAAGGAATCGCTTGGGAAGACGGAGCTGCGTGAGCAGCGCTTGTGACGAGTAGAACCAACAACGTCCAGAACAACTTCATACAAAAGCCTCCATAGTCAGGCATTCATGGTGCCTGGTAGAAACACTGCGCCCTATTCGCAGCATATACGGGGTAACGTGCTAGAGTTATTCCTCGAAAATGCGTACATTTCCAAGAAAAATTTTCAATGCTGACACAATCCGAACAAATACACGCATCGCGTCGATTGGTCTACTTGTTGTTTTTGCGGCTTTCCTTGCGCTTTTCTTTGACGCGGTTTTTCTCGTCTACAAAAACCACAGTGGGTTCATGCTGAGGGGCCTCTTCAAGGCTGAGTCCGCAGTAGGAGCAGATAATAACAAGATCTCCCTTTTGGACGTGGCGTGCAGCGGCTCCATTCAGGCAGATTTCCCCTTTCTTGCCTTTGATCACATAGGTAGAAAAGCGGGCGCCGTTATTACAGTTATAGATATCCACGCGTTCGTTAATCAAAAGGCCCGAAGCTTTAATAAGGTCTGGACAGATGCTGACGGAGCCTTCGTAGTTCAGATCTGCTCCGGTAACGGTGGCGCGGTGAAGTTTGGTTCTTAGTATTGAAATATTCATAGCAGGTCCTTAAGTGTTGTATTGCAAAGCGATCAGCATGCCCTTTAAAACCAGATCGGGCACAATCTCATCGAATATTTTTTCTTTTTCAAATAAATAAGCAAATCCGCCGGTTCCGACAATCAAAGGCTTTTCGTCGTGGAAACACTCTTTGGTGATCCGTTCGCTCAGTTCTTTGATGGTGCCGATGTGACCATAATAAAGACCCGACTGGATGCTCTCAATGGTCGAGCGTCCCAGGGCTTCATGCATAGAGGTGATTTCTACGGAAGGCAGTTTCGCCGTTTTACTTTCAAGCGCCTCCATACAAAGACGAAGGCCCGCGACGATAGAGCCCCCCAAATAGTCTTTGTCTTTGGTGACCGCACAGAAAGTCGTGGCCGTTCCCAGATCCACCAAGATCAGATTGCGGCCTGGATACAAATGAGTTGCCGCAATCGAGTTGGCAATACGGTCTGCTCCCACTTCAACGGGGTTGCGATACTTGACCTTCAATCCAGTTTTGACTCCGGCTTGAAGAATGAAGGGATTGATATTGAAGTACTTCATGCAGGCCCCGCGAAGAGAGTAAACCACTTCCGGGACGACACTGCAGATGGCGATCTGTTTTATCTTGGCGGGGTCATATCCATTTTCGCGAATCGCCGAGCGCAGAAAAATTCCCGTTTCATCAGACGAAGCTCCGCTTTTTGAATTTTTACGGAAAGACAAAACCATTTTATCTTTTTCAAATAGGCCGGCATAAATTTGCGTATTGCCGACATCCAGGCACAAAATCATAAAGAATCCTTAGGCATTAGCACATGAATCAATTCACTGGTCAGTTGTTCCAAAGTTTCACAGGGCAGGGCCTTTTGGGGGCTGTGCAAAGTGAATTTATGAGTTCTCTTAACAAGATCGATATCTGTGAGATCGTTGTGAACGACCCAGTCCGCATGCGAGTTCTTAAACAATTTATTCACCGCACTCAGGCGCTCGTCGGCCGAAGCGTGGCTGGTCAGCTTAAAGGCGATCACCTGCAAGTTCTTGTTTTTGGAATAGTCCTTTAAACGATCCACAATCTTGTGATTGCGCTTCAGATGAATGCTCATGGTCTCGGTGTCAGAGCTGACTTTTTTAACTTCAAAGGGGCGGTACTTTTTTCCCGCCACTTCGATGTTGTCGACAGAGTAGTCGCTGACAGCGGCGGCATGAATCACATGGGTGAAGTCTTCGCTGGAAAGATAACTTTTCATTTTCTCGTCCAGACTTGCAAAACTGGTGAAGACATCTCGGTGAGTCACGTTGTCCGTTTTGGCAGAGGCGTGAGCTTGCAACAAAGTGACATCAAACCCCATGGACGTCATCGCTTCGGCCAAGGCAATGCCTGTGCGGCCTGAACTTAAATTGCTGATCACGCGAACGGTATCGATGGGCTCTTGAGTCCCGCCCGCTGTGATCAGCACCTTGATCTTGGCATTGGGGGACGCTGCATGTTTAAGCTCGGCCTGGCGATGGGCGCTGTCGTCTTTGTTTGTCAGCGCCTCCAGAGTTAACTTAAGAATCAGATCTGGCTCTAAAAGTTTCCCCCAGCCTTCTTCACCACAAGCGAGGATTCCTGAGGCGGTATCGAGGATTTGCAGTCCCATTCCACGCAAAGTCGCCAAAGATTTCTGTGTCACCGGATGAGTATACATACTGGTGTTCATGGCTGGCGCAATTAAGAAGGGCTTTTTAAAGTCGTGAGCCAAAAACAAAGTTTGAAGTAAGTCATCACCAACACCTTGGGCGGCTTTATTGACAAAACTCGCCGTGGCGGGGGCGACCAGGATCACATCTGCCCATCTCATAAGATGAATGTGATCCATGACGTTGCCAGCGGCATACATGTCGCTGATAACGGGTTTTCCAGTCAGACCTTCAAGTGTCGCATTGCCCACGAACTTCAGTGCCGAAGGTGTCGCAACGACTTGCACGTCACAATTATTTTGCATCAGGCGAGAGATCACGTGGCAAGCTTTGTAACAGGCGATAGAGCCTGTCATCATAAAGAGAACCTTAGATTTGGACATTGTCTATCAACCTCACTTCGCCCAGTTTGGCGGCCACAAAGCGGCGATGGCCGATATCTGTGACGTAATCCACGACGAAGCCCTGAGAGCTTAACTTCGTTGTGGCCTCTTCAGCAGAGGCGCTTTCGGTGATGGCTTTGTAAATTGCCGGAGCCAAAGCTCTTTGCTCTTTACTGAGTCGGGTGTTGCGGGAACTCATAGCCAGACCATCTTTTTCTCGCACCGTCGGAACGGGCACGATTTCTAAATTCATGAAGAAGGCTTGAACCATCCCTTGGATCAGCGTCATCTGTTGAAAGTCTTTTTCTCCAAAATACGCTTTGGTCGGCGAAACGATATTAAAAAGCTTCATGACGACGGAAAGAACGCCATCAAAGTGCCCGGGGCGATGGGCACCATCCAACAACTTTGAGTATTCATTTTCACTGACTTTATAACGGTATTCATCAGGGTACATATCTTTGTACTGAGGAAATAAAATAGCATCGACGCCGTTTCGTTTGGCCATCTCTAAGTCTTGTTCCCAAGTCTTGGGATACTTTTCAAGATCTGTAGGATCATTGAACTGCGTGGGATTCACAAAAATGGAAAGCACAACAAAATCGTTCTCTTTGCGAGCGCGGCGCAGAAGTTCTTCATGGCCTGCGTGCAGGGCTCCCATTGTCGGAACAAATCCGACGCTGCCTTTTTTGGAGTGTCGCCAAGCTTGGGCTTCGGCGGGAGAGTGCAAAACCTCACTCATGAATAGCTCTCCTTCTCTGTGGGGAAGGAGCCTTGGATGACTTCTTGGTGGTAAGTATTAAAAGCTCCCTTTAAAGTTTCAAAGCCGTTGAAATAAGTTTTGAGGAACTTCGGTTTAAAGCCTTCATTCATTCCCAACATATCTTGAAGAACTAAAACCTGCCCATCGCAGTCCGGGCCAGCGCCGATGCCGATGGTCGGGATGTCTAATGCGGCGGTGATTTCTTGCGCCAATTTTGAGGGAACACATTCGAGAACAACGGAAAAAGCTCCGGCGTCTTGTAGTTGCAAGGCCTGTTCTTTGATTTTCTTTTGCGCTTTTTCATCACGACCTTGCACTTTAAAACCACCCAACTGATTGACGGATTGGGGAGTCAAACCCAAGTGCCCCATCACAGGAACTCCGGAGTCCACCAAGTGGCGAACGAGTTCGATATTGCCTGAAGCGCCTTCAAGCTTCACGGCATGGGCCCCGGCTTTCATGATTTTTTCAACATAGGTCATGTTGGCCGTGAGTCCTTTGCGATAACTCATAAAAGGCAGATCTCCGACGACGAATTTGTCGCCGGCTCCGCGAACGACTGCGGCAGTATGCAGGGCCATCATATTCACAGACGCATTCAAAGTGGTTTTGTGCCCGTGCATGGTCATAGCTAAAGAATCACCGACTAAAAGACAATCGACATCACTTGCCGAAAGAATCCGCGCAAAGGTGTAGTCGTAACAAGTGACCATCGAGATCTTTTGGTTTTTTATTTTCTTTTCGTGGAAATCAAGAATGGTTTTCATAAGGGCCTCACTTTCGCGGATACTCGGGCCAATAGGTTTTAAGAAAAGCTTTATAGATCTCAGAATAGGGATCGTTTTCCAGAGCTTGTAAGTTGGCGCTGACGGTTTCTACGTCTTTTCTGGCGAGGGGGCCGGTCAGCGCTTTGCTGGGCTCTGCCAAAGTGTTAGCGAGCACCTTTTCAAGATAAACCTGGGCGGCCTCGGAGGGAATTTTCATTTCAGCAAAACCGGCAAGCATCTTGGCAATCAACAAAGTCACAAAGTTTCCGCCCAGGACACAGTGAGCGTGGTAGAGCGCCTTTTGGGAGGCGGCGATCTCAGAAAAAGAGTTGGGAAGTCCGGGGAGGACCGTCCCCAACGAGTGGGCTCCCGTCAACGTGAAGTGAATCTTTTTATAAAACTCCAGATCATAGAGTTCAGGCCCAAAGGTCATCAGGGGATGAGCCGAAACCATGCCTTCAAAATGATGGGCTCCGGAAAACTGAATCACTTGGGCTTCGTGGCCGGCTAGATGTTGGCGATAGAACCCCGGCAAGGCGCTGTCACTGATGGCTAGTAAGATATGAGTCGCCCCAGAAACTTTGCGGGCTAAAGCATGAGGGTCTTGGGAGCGGTCCCAGGAATCGAAACTGATATTTAACAAATGAAAATAATGGCCGAGGTGTCGGGCGACGCGGCCAGAGCCAATAAGCAAATAAGAAAAAGAAGATGTCGTGTTCGTCGCCTTCATATAATCGGGTACCTGTCTTTTAAGGGATCAAGTCCTATGTAATGATCGCAACCTAACACAATTCTAACAGATTTCAACGCTCAATGCCATGGTGCGCCAGGCGCTGGACTTCGCTACTAAACTAAGGGAAGTTCTCGCCCATGAAGTACTTTTATTGGTTCTGCGCGATCGCCGTTATTTCTCTCGGTATTTATTTTGCCGCAAATTTTTCCATTCAACCCCAGTCGATCGGAAAAATTAAATTTTCTCAGGTCTCCACCCCCGAGGAGTTCGGGAAAGCTGTTTACGAGCGCCTGCGTTTGGAAGTTCGTGAAGCTCCGATTGTTCTTTTGGGGGTCACTCCCAATCAGATTGAAGACATGGAGTTGTGGCGGGGTTTTTTTGAAGCCAATCAAGAGCCGGGTTCTAAGTACGACATGATCGTGGTGGAACCTATGCTTCCGTACGTAGAGCTCTTCAACTCCAATATGCGAATTGAAATTAAAGAAGAGATGGCTCGTTTTGTCGAAGGGGTGAAGAAGGCCCGTGAAGAGGGTTTGCGTGTGGCGGTGATTGTGCCGAACATTTATTCTTCGCAACTTTTGAAGAAAAACCCTGCCAATCGTTTGAAGGACGAGTACAAACTCGACGTTGTCAGTTTTTCGGTGACGAAGTTTCCGGTCACTCGCGAGCAAGAGCAGGTTTTTGAACCCAAGTGCACCATTGAAGAAGGCAAGGACCTGGCGGGCACGGGGGCTTTGGGGTGCATGATACAGAATATCGCGCGGAAAACGTATCGCAAAAAAATTGAAGACAATAAGTATTCAGGACTTATGGATCAAACGGGTGCTAAAGACTATCTCATCTTGTTTAACAGAAATGCGGGGTCTCGTTAAAGGTCATTCAACCAGCCGGAGGAAGAAATGAAGTTTCTAATTGCAATCCTGACTTTGATGATGAGTCTCAATGCTCGCGCCGAAAGTAATCTTGAAGGCACATGGAGGGCTGAAGACGGTGGAATGCTGGTTCGTTTGGTCGAATTCAATGGTCTTCTGACTTTGAAAACCCGCAGTTATTATTCCAATGGAGCTCCTTCCGATTACTTCTTTGAATTTAGAGTGCCTAGCCATCGTGAGGTGATGCCTGGAGAGATTTTGCAAGGCCGCTTGCGCAGTTTGGATGGTTATTATGGCTGCGTCTTTGATGAGTCCGCTCAAGCTCAGTTGACGGCCGAGGGGAAATTGAAACTTCACTATCCTCTTTTAACTTTCCATCGTGAAACTCGTTCGGTCCGTGATGGCAATGGTCACGGCTATCGCCGGGTGATTGATTGGAATGGTTGGGGCTGGGTGGAAACGGTGTATTCATATCCGATTGAGCGCTGGCGTGTGATCTCGAGCGAGTGTGTGATTGATCAGCGCAACTGGACAACGGGTGTTTTGGTTCCCACGCAAGAGGAACGCCCTGTTCCTCGTCCAAATTAAGGGGTCTTTGAAAATGAAAAAAATAGCCATTGTGACGGGAGCAAACCGAGGTTTGGGATTAGCGACAAGCGAAGCTCTGGCGCAAAGAGGATTTAAGGTTTTGATGGCCATGAGAAATCCCGACAAAGCCCAGAAGCAGATTAATTCCCTCAAGATGAAGGACCTGGATGTTGTGCCAATGAAGCTTGATCTGGCGTCCGAAAAAAGTATCAATGATTTTGTTGAACAGGTTCGTCGGGATTATGGTTTTGTGGATGTGTTGGTTAATAACGCGGGTATCTTGATCGACAGTGAAGATGGCGGTAACGGCTCTGTTTTAAAAACCAAAGCGGCGACCATTCAGAAAACTTTTACGACCAACACAGTGGGCCCATTTCTTTTAACTCAAAAGATATTTTCTTTGATGAAACAAGAAGGCTATGGCCGCATTGTGAATGTCTCTAGTGGCATGGCTCAGTTGTCGACACCTCAGTCGGCCTCGGCGGCCTATCGTCTTTCCAAGACCGCTTTAAATATGGTCACCAATCTTTTCGCGAGTGAAGTCCAGGGCGCTGATATCTGCGTGAACTCGGTCTCTCCGGGGTGGGTGCGCACAGATATGGGGGGCCCGAATGCCGATCGTTCTATCGAGCAAGGGATCAAAGGCATCCTTTGGGCGGCCACACTTCCGAAGGGCGGGCCTAATGGTGGGTTTTACCGCGATGGCGAGCCCCTGCCTTGGTAATTTGATCTTTTTAGTAAATAGAATTTGCTGCACCGTAGACCTAAAAAAGAAACAGGCACCTTTGGGTTTCTTTGTTATGCTTTTGGGGTGAGGTTTATGTGAAGCGACTTAAGGTTTTAGCTATTTTATCG
>JAHRXB010000237.1 GCA_019104905.1 Bdellovibrio sp. | reverse complement strand
GATGAGAAGATCTGGCAATTTTTAAGTTAGTGGAGTTGTTTTGAATCAAAACAAAGAATAGGGCCTCGAGATAAAATCTCGGGGCTTTTTTATGGTCTAAGGTCTGGCTTTTCATTATATAAATATAAAGAACCTCATTTAAATTCCGATATTTCAATTGATGAGGATTCATCTACTTTTCATCATCATTACGATAATTTCGCATCAGACTTTTGCTGTCTGTGGCATGGATGATGCGAAGGTGCAGGGCATGCTCGAGCGTCTACAAATCGAGGTCGCATGCGGTGCCAATGAATCCCTACATGTGTGTAAAAGAGCTCTTCAGGATTGGGCTCCGATTGAAGCTCACTCCTACGCGGGACTGCCCGAACCAAAATCTTGTTTTTCGACGGATGTTCGCAGCAGTGGAGTTTCGCCCTTGGCGGGGCCGGCCGTGACCTCTGCGGGGAGGTTGCTGAAGACTATCGACACAAGAACGCAAAGCGATAAGCTTGTGGGCTCTGTTGAAGAATTCTACGAACATACGCAAAAACATCGAGCTCGAGTTAAGGCCCTGGGTATGGAATTATTTAAATCTCATCCGGAACTTTTCGAGGGGCTTGATCCTGCTCAAGTCGAACATGTTCTTGATGCTCACGATCAGGCCAAGGTGCGCCCCTCTGTCAAAGCTCCCGACGGGAGGCCTTTTTATCAGGTTCTTTATAAAGAGGGCTTTGGTAAGGGCTTGGATCGATCGATTGTTGATTCGTTGAATGCCAGTGACAAAGAAATCTTAGAGAGAGCTGAAGAGAGACTTGGCGTAAAGGGGAATCCCGATCTTAAAGCCAAAGTGGAGCGCATTGAGAAAATTGCGGATCTTGTGGATCGAGGGATGTCGCCGGTTTCTTCCGAGGAATTTGGCAGAAAAATGGAGAAAGCCAGTCGCTTTCTTACCTCTGCGGAAGATCGGGAACTGGCGAAGTTTTTAGAGAAAAGATATTCTACAATCACCAAGGGTCTTCAGTATAAAGGCCTTTCGCCATTGCGATTGGGTTCCTTGGCAAATCGACTTTATATCCAGGAGCACTTCTCCGCAGCCGTTTCTAAATATGGAGTAAAAAATCTGAGCGCCCGTTCTCTCGCTCATGCGACTTTTAGTGGTGGAAGAAAACTTGGGGCTGGGTTGGTGCATGTTCTTTCCACCGGCGGAGTTGCGATGGCACTTTCCATTTTGGAAGGACCTATGTTGTATTTTAGCGAGATTAAAAACACCGGCTGTAGTGAACGGGGATATCACGATTGGGTGCAAGATCCCCATTGCCGACCGGCGATTGGTCTGACTCCGAAGGTGATTGAGTTTCTTGGGGAAGACTGGGAAACACAGAAGTTTCATCTTAAGAGTGATCGAACCACCTGCGAGGTGATTAGAAAAACTTATGAACAGTCTATTCAGGCACCGGAAGTGACGAAGTGCCAGAAGGATCTTGTTGAGTTTAAAACTCCGAATGGTGATAGAATTCGGACCAAACTGGATGCGGATCAGAGTATTCGATCGGTCGAGTTTGAAAAAAACAGTCTCTTTAATACCGTGTATCCCTTTGGGCAGTTAAGATCAGTTGCATATTCGAGCAGCGGTCTGATCGAGAAGGTCTGTAGAACAGTCGGCAGGGAAGGCAAAAAGAATTGTGTCGATAGTGACTCAAAAGCGGCCGAAGATCCGGCGGCCTTTGTGCGTACGATGAACTATCAAATGCAAAAGGCGATTCATTGTTGTCAATTCGGGAACGGATTTCTCGAAACACGTTGTCAGTGAAGAAGTCACTCACCGCTTCTTTTTTTTAAAGTGAGTGACCTCATCAAAACTATTTAAAGATGGAAGTTCTTTCCGTTCACCGGCGTTGGGCGGCACAGGCCTGCTTCTAGGGGGCGTTGGAAGATTTCAACAGCTCCTGCGGGAATCATCGCACGACGAGGATAAATCGCGTAACCTCCTTGTGGCAAAGCGACGATCATATCGTTTAAGAGATTGCGACGAAGGTGAGGCGCTATCACGAGAGGATCAAACGGCACCATCACGCGAACAGCGGCGGTTGTCTCGACCAGAACTCCGCCTTTGCCCAAAACGTCTCGGATATATCCCGGAGCGGGATTATAAATCACATCAATGAAGCACCCCGGTCCCGTCGGTCCAAAACCGAGAAGATTCAAGGAAAGACCTCGTTGCTCCCAAGAGTATTTGGAGCTCACAGCGTCCAAAAGATCTTTGCGGGTCATGCGCGGCTCTTGTGATTTCAAAAGACCGAGGCCCGCGGCCACCATCGCCGCAGAATTGGAGCTGCCACGGTATTCACCACCATTAGCAACACGGATCGACGAGGGGGCCAAAAGATCAGGCTTGTCTTTCGAGAACGAAACAGAAGATCTTTCAGAGTCTGAAGCACCGACGGTGATCACAGTGGTGTTGTCGGCGGGATTTAGAATAGACTCGCCTTGCGAATGAGAAGGCATGACAATGAATTCACCATCGACGGTGATGCGCAGTTGATCGCGGTTGCTAAAGTTCTGCGAACGGTTTTTTACACGTAAAAAATAAAGACCTTGAGAGAGCTCCGCCGAGATGATCTCGCGAGGATATTTGGAATACCCAGGGCGATTTTCTTGGGGATCTTTGGATTGTTTTAAAGAGCTGACTTGCACGATATTTAAAAGATCGTCGGTCAAAGCCAAATCCAAATCCTTGTCAGTCCCTAACTCAACGTCATTTTTGAAGTCGTTCCAGGAAAGAACCACTTTGATAGGGCATTTTCCGTTGCGGTTCTCACAGCGAATCGCCAAGGCATTGTTTTGATCAGGGAGCTGCACCCATTCGTCTTTCACAGTGTGGATGGGAGCATTGTAAGTTGTTAAAGCAAAGTTTCCGGCAGCATTCACCCAGATGACGCCATTGCGGGTGGCACGATTGACTTCATTGTTGATAAAGCCTGTGCCGTCAAAGTTTCCACCGTATTCCCAAACTTCGGAATACAGGACCAGATCGACTTTTTGAATGAGGATATCGTCAATGGCAGCTTTAAAATTGGAATAACCAAAAACGTTGTAAAGGGTCAGTTCGGGCATCCATTGAGTGGCGCGCATATCATCTGTCATCAACGAGACCAGGATTTGCGCCATCTTAAGTCCATGCTCAACATTTTGATTTTCGGGGGTTGCCACAGGACCTGGAACATAGCGTGTTCCTGCGGGAAGAGTGCGCCCAATTTCACGTTGGTATCCGTGGAAGCCCTTGTCTAAGACGGCCACCTTCAGGCGACGTCCGGGGTTTTGTTGGGAATAAAATTTGGAAAACCCCAGTGAGTTTTTATATCCTTCCATGTTTTCAAAGGGCGAATTGGCCCAAGAAAAATGAAATGAGAACAAGACGCTCATCAAGCCGATAAGAAATTTCATCAGAACCCCTTCATGAAGGCCTCTTATGGGCAGAGGCTCGCCCTTTTATTTAGAGAAGAGCAGCCTCGTTGAAGGACTGCTCCCTCGTTTCTTACCACCAATAATTTGAATAGTAATAGTAACGATAGTAGCTGTAGCTGTATGAATAACAAGGTGTGTACCAAGAGCCATACCAGTACATGTAGCTGTAGTAGTTATATCCGCTGTAGAAGTACCAGCTCGAAGCGCCGCCATCTTGATCCAACTCATTTTTTACGTGAGCAGCAGGAACAGATTGGAAAGATCCTGTTTGTGCCAAAACTTGCGCTTGAGCATCGCTAGCAACGGTCTTGTCTGTTGCAAGAACAGAAGTTTCGTTGTTGCGGGTATCAACGCGAATCACGACAGTGCCGTTCATAGATTGATTGGTTACAGACGACTCGTTATCAAGTTCGCCAGCAAAGCCAGTGCTGCCAACTCCCAATGCGAGAGCTGCTACCAAAATAAGGTGTTTCATAGACCCTCCCTGTGTTATTTGCCTTTGTTTTATGCATTCTCGAAACCTTGTCACCCGAAAAGAGCTTGTTATTCAAAAGTTCTTGACGCGAGGCAATTCAAAAAGGTACGGCGTACCCTATGATGGAGCCTATTGGGTATTTAGAGTCTTGTTTTCGAGATAAGTTCGGGACGCCGCGCCAGCCGGGGTTGGTGAAGAAGGCCTGGGCGCGCTTGAAGATTCGTGCGGATTTGCAGCCAGAGGAGTCTCTTCAGGGGCTTGAGGGCTTTAGTCATGTGTGGCTGATCTGGGTTTTTCATCAGAACAAAGTGGCTCGTTATCATTCCAAAGTTCACCCTCCGCGCCTTGAAGGGAAAACCATGGGACTTTTTGCGACTCGCAGTCCACATCGTCCAAACCCGATTGGTCTTTCATTGGTTGAGCTTATCAGTGTTGAAAAAGATGGGATCATTGTTTCTGGTGCGGATCTTGTGGATGGGACGCCGATCTTAGATATTAAGCCTTATCTTCCCGAAGTGGAGGCGTTACCGGAAGCTCGCACGGGGTGGCCGGCGGAGATTTCCAAGGATCCTATTTCTGTAGAATTTACTGAGAATGCGGAACGATTGATGACGGAATGGCAAGGTCGTCACCCTGACAGAGCCTTGCGAGAGATCGTCGAAGAGACTTTGAAACTCGATCCTCGCCCTGTGATTTATCGAGGGTACGAGGAGGGCGGCTCTCCTTATCGCAGTGAACACGCGGTTCGTTTGTTTGATGGTGACATTCATTTCAAATTTGAAACGCCCACGCTGGTGCGGGTTTTAGATATTCTTTTTACACATAATTAGTTGCTGTTGCCTTTTAATTGCGCAACTTGCTAGAGTCCTTTCGAACCTAACAAGGGAGGAATCGTGAGAACAACGGAAACTGCTTCTCATTCAGAAAACAGCACTCTTCGTAAAGTTCCGACATTGAGTCTTGCAAGTTATACGCAAGGTTCCGATGCGGATCGTGCGAAGTTTATCGACAATCTTTTTATGGGTCTTAAAGAGTATGGCTTTATCATCCTAAAAGATCACAACGTAAAAGCCGAAGCTCTTCATAAGGCTTACGAGCTTCTGCAAAAGTTCTACGCTCTTCCTACCGAAGTAAAAAAATCTTATATTTCTCCCAAGGCGGGATTCCAACGCGGTTATACTCCTTTTGGACAAGAGCACGCCAAAGATTCTCCCGTGATGGATTTGAAAGAATTCTGGCATGTGGGGCGTGAGCTTCCCGAAGGTCACGCTTTGAAAGAGGTGTATCCCGAGAATGTATGGCCTTCAGAAATTCCAGAATTTAAACAGCACTTCATATCGCTGTTCAGCTCTTTGGAAGAAGCGGGGAAGGTGATGCTAGAAGCTTTGACGATGCCTTTGGAGGTCGACAAAGATTTCTTTGCCCGTATGACTCAAGATGGAAATTCGATTTTAAGACTGCTTCATTACCCACCGATTCCTGAAGGGGTCGATCCACGCTGTGTTCGTGCCGCAGCTCATGAAGATATCAACTTTATCACGATCTTGCCTGCCGCGACGGCGTCAGGTCTGCAACTGAAAGATCGTGATGGGACTTGGCTCGATATTGAGTCTGAGCCCGACACACTGATCGTGGATGTGGGAGATATGTTGGCTCGTTTGACCAACGATGTATTGCCTTCGACAACTCACCGGGTGATCAATCCTCAAGATGGTAAGAATCAAAGTCGTTATTCGATGCCGTTTTTCATGCATCCTCATCCTCAGGCGATGTTGAGTTGCTTACCTTCTTGTAAAGGGACAGGGGCAAAATATCCTGATATCACTGGACATGACTTCTTGATGCAACGTTTGCGCGAAATCGGCCTTATTAAATAAATGACGATTCTTGTCACCAAACTGAAATCAAT
Source organism: Bdellovibrio sp. (assembly GCA_019104905.1). GTDB lineage: Bacteria > Bdellovibrionota > Bdellovibrionia > Bdellovibrionales > Bdellovibrionaceae > Bdellovibrio. The sequence goes on along the minus strand of JAHRXB010000237.1, from coordinate 8,484 downwards.
TCAAGAGAGGGATCCGCAAAGATCCCTTTCTTGCTTTTAGTCGTTATGCTTGAATAAAAGGGGACGGGGGGACTCATGAAATATTTGGTATTTATCTTAATGGTTTTGGTTGGTTTGTGGTCCTTTAGCAGCCACGCCTCGTATAACTCTATGAGCTTTAAGATCCGTTCTTTGGGGCCTCATCAGTATGAGTACTCATCGGTTTGGAATCCTGTCACGGAAGAGGCGACCTTGCGCGTAGGGCTGGTGCTCGACAAGATTGACCCCTTTCTTCAGGACAAACCCCTTTCGTTTGCGACGGCTCACAAGGCTGAGTTTGTGGCATTAGATCTGCCGGAAGTTGGAGAGGATTGTGAGATGATCTCTCATTGGCAGTTCGAATACTCTCCAGGGTTGCCTCATTATTTGATGTATTTAACTTTAAAGGGAAGCGGCTGCAAAAAAGTCAGTGAACTTTTTGATGTACTGCAAATGCGTCTGCGTTTTACCGGAGTTTCTTTGCTGCAGATTGAACCCATTGACGTGGCGGTTGATATCAGTCGATAACTAAAGGGTATGAAAAAAACCACTTTGCTTCTTCTTGTTATCGGTGTTGCGGCGTTATTGACGGTCTCTTATTGTCAGTTCTGGAAGGGGGGCAATGAGGCTGCGGTTGTGAATCCCGAAACGATGGGCAGCCTCCCTCCCAACAGTGAACAAACCAAAACAAAATCCAAAGCGGAGATTCCTTCTCACGAGGCGACGGGGGCCACATCGTCGGCTTCAGGTTTCCTGCCAACACAAATGGAAGATGCGGGTAAGTTTGAAGCTTTGCAAAAGCATCTGAAAGAAATGGGGCAATGCCTGAATATGGTGGTGAGTCCGTTGGATTCTCAGTCCGAATTTAATTTTGAAACTTTAAACGCGGCCATTTCTGCCGATCTGGGTGACGTGGTTACGCAATCTGAAGAGTGGTCAGCGACGGATATTCGTACTAAGTCCGGAGAGCTTCGCCGGATCTACATTGAAAATTCGCCGGATATTGCGGCGGAGTCTCAAAGAACCTTGAAATATTACTCGTTGCAAGGGGGAACTCAGAAAGAGCTTCCTTTGTCCAAAGAGCAAACGACAAATCCCTCGGAAGCTTTGGTGGCAAGTCTTGAAAGCGATGGAGAATTGGTTGGACGTTCCGTGTCCCGCCGGTTGTATTATCAGAACGGTGATGATCTTTTGCTTGTCGAACGTAACGGGAAAATCTATTCCCTGGAGTTGCCTCACGACGGAAAAACCTTCCGCTGTACTGGGTTGGATTCAGCAGTCACGATGAAGTGCGAATGTAAATAGGGTTTCGAAGAGGACTTTAAGCCTCTTCAACCTTGATGCCTTCAGCAGCCATGATTCTTAGCGCATTTGTGGTGGGGCACGGGCCGGGCTTGAGCTGATATGAAAAGATCATCTTACCTTGGTCATCAATGCTTTCACGAAAATGCAAATTTAAAAGGGACGGGTTGTTGTCTTCCAGAGTCGTCAGTTCAAGGTCGTGAGTTGAAATAAAACCCAAAGCCGTTGTCTCCTGAGCGAGAGTGCGAATGACTGCACGACTGCCAATTTGTCTTTCTTTATTATTGGTTCCCCTGAAAATTTCATCAATCAAAAAAAGAACAGGCGCTTTGCTGGCGGCAACCTGCAAAATGTCTTTCAGACGACGAACCTCTGCATAGAAATAGGAATATCCGTCGCGCAAAGAATCGCTCACTTCGATACAGGTTTCAATTTTTACGGGGGTCGTGACAAACCCATCGGCAAAGACCGGAGCTCCGATGTTGGCCAGAATTTGATTGATACCCAGAGTTCTTAAAAAAGTCGATTTCCCTGACATATTGGAGCCAGTTAAGAGACCGAGTGATTTCGATTCCGTGAAAGCAAAATCATTGGCAACAGCGCGAGTTCTATCCAAGAGAGGATGGAAGATCTGTTGGCATTGAAGAGTGATTTTGTCGCCAAACTGAGGATAGGTTTGCGTTTGATACCGGTCAAATATAAGCAGGGATCCAAGCACCTCAAATTCAGCCAGTTCTTCGAGGCACCGAGGAAAGCCTTGTGCAATTTGAAGGCGATGTCTTTCCAGGAAGTAGACCGAAGTTAAGGTCCAAGGCATCAAAAGATTTAAGAGAAAGTGAAGAAGAGGGTTGGTCTGGGTTCCTAGAAAGCCCAGAATGAATTCCAGTCTCTGCGCGGAAGAGGAGGGCTTTTCGGCAAGGATCGTCGGACAAAGATCTTTGATCTCTTCATGGTAGGAGGCTCGATCTTCAAGGCCCTTGAAGATTGGCACCAAAGAGGTGAGATGATGAGCCAGGCCGATACCCTGATGAAAGACGGTTCCCACAGATCCTAAACTAAAAAGACTGAGTGCGGGAAAGAGAAAATAGAGAATCAACGGGATTTGTACACCGGTCAAGGCAGAGTAAAGACCCATGATTAACGTTAAGATCCAAAGTGCGATATTCGCGAAAAGAAGTTTTGAAAAATGGCGACTTACAAAGGAGTTCTTTAGGAAGTCTTGAATCTGAGACGTTGAAAGATTGAGTTCATTGGAGTTGGCATCAATGCCAAGTTTTGTATAAAACCAGGTTTGTGAGCGCAGCTTTTGAATATGAGCCTGGCGCTTTTGCAAAATCTTTTTATCTAGAGGCTCGGAGCTCATCCATTGCAGAAGTTTCTTTTGCCCCCCTTCCGTCAAGGTTTCATCCAAGAGGGTCCAAAGAGAGTGGGGGCCGATCAATCCCAAATCGGGGATAAGATGAAATTCTGCAGATTTTTCTAAAGCCGCTTTCCAAGGCCGTCCCGAGACTTGACCGAGGCAGCGCTTTTTTTGTCGTATCTGAAATCGCCAAAGATGAGTCAGTCGCTGAACATGGGTTTGAATTTTTTTTGTGCGAAAAACCAAAAAAATGAAAACAGTCAGCAGAACCAAAGCGAGCCCTGCCTCAGCGCGAGCTTGAGCCTTCACGGAAAGGGGCAAAAGACTAATAAAAAAAAGAAGAGCTACCAACAAACGGGCTTGTTGATGTTTGCGAAGTTTAAGAGTCCAACGTGCCACATGGCTTTGAAGCTTGAGTTCTTTTTTGTGAAGGGAATCGGCCGTTTTAAGAGATTTCGTGATGCTCATGAGTGTCACGTCCAACTGTAAAAAGGAGTCCGCTCAAGAATACTTGAGCGGACTCGGTGTGAACTAAATGAAACGAGTCAGGGCGTCGCGCAAAGATTCTAATTGAATCTTGGATTGAGCTAATAAGGCTTTATCAGCAGCAACAACTTCTTCATCTGCATTGGCGATAAACTTCTCGTTAGAGAGTTTACTGGTCAACATGGTGATGTCTTTTTGAAGTTTTTCGATCAGTTTATTGATACGCTTCACTTCTTCGTCGAAATCCACAAGTCCTTCCAGCGGGATGATGACTTTCACGCTGGCCTCTTTCACGACAACGGGAGCCACCGCGCACTTCATCAAGTTGCCCTCATCACCGATTTCAAGATTTTCCACGCGTCCCATTGTTAGAATCGCAGTGCGGTTGTTGCCCAAGATCTTTTGAACTTGATCATTGGTCACACCCAAGCGCACGTTGATTTTAGTCGCAGGACTGATGCGATTTTCACCGCGAATATTTCGGATGGCCGTGATCACTTCTTTCACGATGTCGATTTCCAAAGCGGCTTGGGATGAGCCTAGGCTTAAGAAATCGCGATCATTGCGAGTGTTCGGGAATTGATCCACGATACACGCTGCTCCTCGGATCGGAAGTTTTTGATAGATTTCCTCAGAGATGAACGGAGCAAAAGGATGCAGTAAACGAGTGATGCGGTTAAGTACTTGGGCAATCACAAGTTGTGTGGCCTTTTTCTCTTCGATATTCGTGCCGTTCATAATTGGTTTTGTAAACTCAATGTACCAATCGCAGAATTGATTCCAGATAAAGTGGTAAAGGGCATTGGCGGCATCAGAGAATTTCTCTGCTTCCATCGCTTCTTCCACTTCCTTGGTGACCTCAGCAAGTTTAGTGATGATCCATTGGTCAAAAACGCTGATCTCGGCCTTGTTGGGCAGGGCTTTAACACCTTCTGCGGGGGCTTGAAAGTCAGACAAGTTGGAAAGCGCAAACCGGGCCGCATTCCAGATTTTGTTCATGAAGTTGCGATAGCCCTCAAGACGTTGTTCACTGAACTTAAAGTCTTTTCCGGAATACAAGTGAGCCGCAAAGGTGAAACGCAAGGCATCCGCGCCATACTTTTCAATCATCTCAACCGGATCTACAGAGTTTCCTAAGGACTTGGACATCTTGCGACCTTGAGAGTCGCGGACAAGGCCATGGATATAAACCGTGCGGAATGGAACGTCTCGCTTGAACTCAAGGCCCATCATGATCATACGAGCAACCCAGAAAAAGATGATGTCGTGCCCTGTGACCAAGTAGTTGGTAGGGTAGAACGTCTTCAGGGTCTCAGTTTCATTGGGCCAGCCCATTGTTGAAAAAGGCCAAAGAGCGGAACTGAACCAAGTGTCCAGAACATCTTCATCTTGAGTCAGTTTGGAGCTGCCACACTTTTCACAAGCGGTCACATCGGTTTCACTCACAGTGTGATGTTGGCAGTCCGAGCAATACCAGACTGGGATACGGTGCCCCCACCACAATTGGCGGGAAATACACCAGTCTTCGATGTTATTAAGCCAATGCAAGTAAACCTTGGTCCACGATTCGGGTTCAAAGCGGATGGTTCCGCTTTCAACAACGCGTTTTGCGGGGACAGCCAACTGTTCCATCTTTACAAACCACTGTTCAGACAAGAACGGCTCCACCACGGCGCCGGAACGAGAACAGTGTCCGACAGAGTGAACATGAGGCTCTTCTTTGACTAAAAGATTTTCCGCCTTCAGATCTTCGAGGATTCTTTTGCGAGCTTCTTGAACTTTCAGCCCTTTGTAAGGACCCGCATTTTCATTGAGCTCGGCTTTCTTAGTCAGAATATTGATGAACTCAAGATGGTGGCTTTTTCCTATTTTGTAATCGTTGAAATCATGAGCGGGAGTGATCTTCACAACGCCGGAGCCAAAGGCTTTATCGACGTAGGTGTCGGCGATAATTTTAATTTTTCTTTTGATCAATGGAATGATCGCGTTTTTTCCGATCAAATGTTTATAACGTTCGTCCTCAGGATGAACGCACAAAGCGGTATCACCCAGCATCGTTTCCGGACGCGTGGTGGCCACGGTCAGAAACCCAGAACCATCTTCAAGAGGGTAGTTGATGTGATAAAGAGACCCTTTGATTTGTTTGTGCTCTACTTCCAAGTCAGAAATAGCTGTTTCTAGAGGGCCGGACCAGTTCACCAGTCTTTGTCCACGATAGATCAGGCCTTTTTTGTGAAGAGACACAAAGACTTTGCGAACCGCTTTGGAAACGCCCTCATCTAAAGTAAAGACCGCACGATCCCAATCGCAAGAATCACCCAGGCGACGCATTTGAGAATAAATGCGATCTCCGTACTGATGCTTCCAATCCCAAACTTTAGAGACAAACTGGTCTCGGCCCAAATCGTGGCGAGTGACACCCTCTTTTTTGAGTTCTCTTTCTACGACGGACTGAGTGGCGATACCCGCATGGTCTGTTCCTGGCAACCACATGGTGTTGTAGCCATTCATGCGCTTCCAACGAATGAGCATGTCTTGAATAGTATGATCCAAAGCGTGTCCCATGTGCAAAAAGCCAGTGACGTTAGGAGGCGGTAAAATGATAGAGAAAGGAGGTTTTGTCGATTGATCCTGAGCTTTGAAGTATCCAGAGTTTTCCCACCATGAATAGGTGCGGGTTTCAACTTCTGTCGGATTGTAGCGATCTGATAATTGTTCTGACATTGAAAAGACCTCTGCAGGTTTTAAGGGCATAAAATCCCTAGGTTTTTAACCTTTAGAGGGTAACAAAAACAAGTGTTTTAAGGTAGGCCAAACCAATAGATTTTCTAAGGCCAGCTAGTGAGAGGGCGATTTTTTGAGATGCAACGAGTTGAAAAAGGGAGATTCTTCTATCCATGTTGTTTTGGCCCGTTACCCAGTCGCTGGTCCTTGGGCGGGTTTACTTGTTGGGAGGCGACTCATTAGAGCCCTCAGAGCTTTGCGACGATCTGGGGGGCGAAATAAAAAAGGGAGGCTGATGGCCTCCCTTTATAAAGTTCGTTTTTATAAACTTTTATTATTTCAAGAAATCAGCCATCAAACGAGCGCCGACAACGACTTCGTCTTTGATTGCTTTGTCAGCAACGCCATCAAGGTCTGATGTGATGTTGTTGTAAGCAACGTGATAGCGGAAGTTAGTGTCTTTGATGGGCTTGTATTCAGCAACAACGCCGTAGCCCATGTATTTGTTGGTAAGATCAGTAGTTCCGCCGATTTTTTCTTCAGAGGAAACGATTTCAAGGCGTGGGGTCCATTGCTCAAAACCAGTGTAAGCAATTTTTCCAACGATTGAATTCATAGAATCTTTGAAACCTGTTGCGTCTGTTTTATGTTCACCCATCAAGTAATCAACAGAAACCATCATAGGGCTGGAGTTCCACATAACACCCACAGCAGTGAATTGGTGTTTGTCGTCTTTAGTTGCGCCCGCCAAAGTGTGATAGCTCACGTTGAAGTTCAAAGCCTTCTCCATGAAAGCGCCTCTCCAAACAGCTCCGTACATAGAAGAGTTTTGAGTCGCAACATCACCTGCTTTAGTGTCAGGCTCGTTGGTTGCTAAAAGATGGAACTGTTGACCTTCGTAAGAGAAAGTACCTTTTACACCAGTCATGTAGAGAAGGTTTGCTGTTCCAAGAAGAGTCGCAGATTTTCCAGTTGTATTATAGAACTGAGAAGTAAGGTAAAGGTCTGCGCCGCTTGTTGCGCCTTCGAAGCCACCAAATTCAGTATTGAATTTACCAGCGCTCAAAGAGAACATGTCGGACATTTTATGAGTCAAGAATGCGTACTCAACGGCAGTTTGAGTTTTGTCTGGATCTTTGGAAGCGCCATCTTTGTTAAAGGCAAGACGAGCACGGAAAGAAAGATCTTCAGTTGCTTTTCCTTGGTAATCAAGACGGCCCGTTTTGAAATAAAACTTCGTAGAGTCTTTTCCAGTTGGAGTGTCTTTGTATGTTGTTGAGTTGTAGTCCGCACGCATATCCAAGCTCAAAGAGCCTGCGTGTGCAGAAGCAGCCATGGCTGTCATAGCTAACGATGCGATCAAAAACTTCTTCATGGGTACATCCTTGTTTAAAGTTTAAGTTTTGAAAGTACCCTAGTATGTTCCAAACTTTCGCCATAGCCAAGCATTTTGGAATTTTGTTGTTAGACGTTTTTTGAATTTTGTCGTTCTTCAGAAATTCCAACAAATCCATTTTTAACATAATAGACATTGAGATAACCGGCTTTTTCGAGATCTTCAGTAACCCGTGGACTGTTTTGTCCATGCATGTCTAAGATGATGATCGCAAAGTGGGGGGGGAGTTTTTTTGCATTCACCAACTCCACCGCGCGAGTTGAATCGCAAAAGATACTGACGTTCTCAAGATGCATATGAATAAGACTGTTATACCAGGGCTTGAGGTCGATTTCATCGAGAACCACTAAAACTAGTGGAACGCGACTTTGCAAAAGATTGTTGAACTGGAAGTAACCAATGTTGTTGAAATTCATATTTATCCTACGCGCCCATGTTCGGGAATAAGTTTGTAGATGATGAGGATGATGATCAGACCTAAAAAAGCTAAAATTCCCGATGCCCAAAAAGGGGCTGTGATGGCGACGGAGCCATACAAAGCTCCACCGAGGGCGGGACCTAGAATTCTTCCTAATGAGGCCATGCTTTGAGTCACTCCCATGGCGACACCTTGCTCTTTAGCATCCGTTAAAAGACTGATGCTTCCAAGAGTTGAAGGATTCGTGAGTCCATTCCCTAAAGATAAAAGTGTCATTGTTACGGCCATGGCCGCGATGTTGCCAGCAATGGCAATCCCTGTCAGTCCTAAAGCCAAGAGAATAAGTCCGAGGCGAAGAACTTTACGTTCTCCCCACTTTGGCAGAAGTCGACGAACTAGGAATCCTTGGGTGAAGATGATGATGATGCCGATATAAGCAAAACCAAAGCTGACCTGCTTAACATCCCACTGATATTTTTCCCCCATAAAAAGAATCAAAGTCGCTTCCATCGAAGACATCGCCAGAGACGATAAAAGAAAGACGGTCATCAGGGGGCCGACGGTTTTAAGATTCAAATAGTGCCACATCACAGAAAATCTTTTTTTCTTTTCTGCGGATTCGCTTTTATTGCTGAGAGATTCTGTCAGGAATTTAATCCCGAAAAGGAAGTTGGCAAAACACAAAGCTGAAACCCAATAGGCGGAAAAAGAGGTGTCGAAATGAGGAGCCGGATTGATCTTATGTCCCCAGACCGCCAGGGCCCCGCCTAACACAAAACC
>JAHRXB010000225.1 GCA_019104905.1 Bdellovibrio sp. | reverse complement strand
AAATTGAAAGAGGGCGCGCTCTCCAAAAGAAATAGAAGCGACGGGGCCGGGCTCGAAATCTTTGTGTTCTCCCACTCGGGCGCAATCGATGCGTTTGCCGTCTTCTTGAATTTGATTTCCGTAGTAATTGATTAAACAGGTATTTAAGTGCCAACCACGGGGGATGTCCCGAGGTTCATAGGTTTCGTGAACCAAGGCTTCAATCTTCTGTACGAGATATTCCAAGATGGGAGGATATCCCTCGGCCTGAACGCAGCGATTGTAGATTCCTTTGGGGGGATGATAATAGTTCAAACACGCAAATTGCCAATTTCCCAGCCAGTAAACGGGTCGCAGTAAAGAGCGCTGCTTTTGATTTTCGGGCGGAGGATTGTTTTTAGAATAGCGCATCTCCCAGATGGGATAGAGCGTGTTTAAGTACTTGAGAATTTCTTCTTTTTCACGAGCCGAGATGTAGTTGGGCTTATAGACAAGTCCCCGAGGTGAACCTGTTGGTTTTTCTGATTTCTGCGGGTTGAATTTGGGTTTAAAAGGGCCTCTGGGTTTGAACATAGGGCGAAAGATTTAGCACAGCTTTGGGGCCTAGGCCAAGTCTCGCGCTTAGAGAGTGACAGAGGCCCTGCCATCCGCTACAAATGAGCCCTAGGAGGATGAAAAAATGACATCACCCGTGAAGGCGACCGTGGGTCCTCAAGAAAAACAACTTCTTTTAAATCAGATTCCTTTTCTTAAGGGTAAAAAAATCCTCATTATCGGAGACGTTGGTTTGGACGAATATGTCCTGGGGCAAGTTCGCCGTATCAGCCCCGAAGCTCCGGTGCCTGTGCTCGAAGTTGAAGAAGAAGATAAGCGTCTGGGGCTTGCTGCCAATGTGGCCCAAAACGTCGCAAGTCTGGGCGGGGAAGCCATGCTGGTTTCCGTGGTTGGTGAAGACACGGGGGCTCAACTCTTGCGCGATCTCTTTCAAAAAAGCGGAGTGAGTTGGGACTATATGATCGTGGATAAGGCTCGCCCGACCACACGCAAAACCCGCGTGATGGCCAAACATCATCATCTGGTGCGAGTGGATTACGAACTTCGTAAATATCTTTCTGCCGAAGCGGAAGCGCGTTTGATTGAAACGGTTGAAAAGAATGTCGCCAAAGCGGATTGTGTGGTGATTGAGGATTACGCCAAAGGTGTGATCTCGAAGAATGTCGTGGAAAAAGTCGCAGCTATTTGTAAGAAGCACCAAAAGAAATTGATGGTGGATCCGCATCGCAACAATCCGGGTTCATTCTATCAAGGGGTTGACCTGATTAAGCCCAACTATGACGAGGCGGTAGTTCTCACGGGAATGGATTTTGATGACCTTCGAGACAATCCCAATAAGGTGATCGAAGTGGGTCGCGCTTTGCAAAAGATCACGGGCGCGAAAGAAGTGGTGTTAACTCGTGGAAAAGACGGGATGACCATTTTTTCGGGCGATGAAATCACGGAAGTTCCAACCTACGCTCGCAAAGTCTTTGACGTCACAGGGGCTGGAGACACGGTGATTGCAGCATTGTCGTTAGGATTGGTGTCTGGCTTATCTCTTGTGAACTCGTGCATGCTCGCAAACTACGCCGCGGGTGTCGTCGTCGGCAAAGTCGGCTGCGTCCCCTGCGAAATCCCCGAACTCCAAGAATACATCCAAACCGCCCACTAAAGAGAGGGTACGTCGTACCTTTTTGAAGTGCGGATTTCAACGGACTGATTTTGCGCACGCAATTTGTTGAGCTCGGTGTGCAAAACAGTCATGCGATCATAGGTTTCGATAGAAAGATTTTTCCACGCGTCTTTCGGATTAAAGACAATGTTTGGCGAGGTCACAACTTGTCCTTGCGACAAAATAAGTTCAGTGTTTTCTTGCGACCGAATGGCAATGCGTGCGTTGAGAAGACGGGTTAACTGTTTTGCGCGCACATAGGCTGCGGCAGAACGAAGGAAGTGGCGCTCAAACTTGTCGGCGATATCCTCGGCCGTTAAAACCTCGTCGCTTTCGGGGGCGACAGTGTCCTCCTCAAGATCTTCAGACTCCTCTTCCTCGGCAAGCTGTCGATACCAGTTAAGCCCCACTGCTAAAATGGCCCGCACGGATTTGAAGTGCTCTTTGTTTAAATCATGGCGAGCACAAAATAGATCAAACCCCTCGGCGAGAAGGTCCGGTTCCAGAGGTTCATAAAAAATATTTTCATCAAAATGGGGCGCACGGAGCGACTGACTGAGTTTCAAGATGGAGTCCAAAGCCAAAGCACTCGAAAAAGGGCCAATAGAGTGAATATCATCGGCCGTGGTGCTGACCGAAGTAAAATCGCGATTGAAAAATGCCAATTCTCTGCGCCCCACTTTTAAGCTGATATTGTAGGGAGGGTCGAGCCTTTTGATTTCATCCGTCTCTAGCAGGGCGGCCTCGAGAGGGCTTCCGACGGTTGTCACCTGAAGATCCCAAACTTGAGTGAGCATTTCTAGTTTACGAGTGTCGCGATTTTTCTGTCCTCGGAAGTAACTATTCACGCGGTCATGCAAGGAGGTGGCTTTACCAACGTAAAGGACCTCACCCCAGCGACTGATCATGCGATAGACGCCAGGCTTTTTGGGAAGGTTCAAGCGTTTTTCTTTGGGAAGTGGATATTCGTATTTAGTTCGAGCTATTTTGGGAGTTTCACTCATCCAGTCTTGAAGCTGTGCAAAGTTTAGAATGCCTTTTTCTTCAAGAGCCGAGGTGAGTCCCTGCCAGATGATTTGAGTCGCTTGGACGTGGTTGCTGGCGCGCTTAAGTTCTCCGGAAGGACATCCGAAGTATCCCGCCAAACCCTTGATCCCACGCGTAGGGAGATTGGGGAAAAGTCTTTTGGCAATTTCGTGGGTGCACAGAATGGAAAAGGGCATCTCTTGTTGAAGTTTTTGATAGGCGTCCAAAAGAAAGGGTTTTTCAAATTGCGCAAAATGGATTACCGCGAGGGGATTGGCACCAAGCTGGATATTTATAAACGTCTGAAGGGAAGCGAAGGCTTCTTCCAGAGGGCGAGCCGCGTCCATGTCTTTTTCATAAATGCCAGTAATGAATTGAATACGACGAGGGACGGGCTGTTCCGGCGGCTGCTGAATCAAATAGCTTTCAACGGCTTCGGCTTGAAGGGAGCTCCAAGCAATCTCTAGAATATGGGCTGAATCTGGTTTTGCTCCGGTCGTCTGTAGGTCAAGAAAAAGCACGGGCTGTCTTTTAAGGCTCATGGCAAGACTCCCAGAATATTTTAACGTCATGGAGAATTTGACGAGACACTAATTCTTGAGGGGACTTTTCAAACCAACCTTCAGGCATTGTCTCTGCGTAACTGTTCTGCAGGAACCGCGAGTCTAACATCACAATCACTCCGCGATCTGATTCCGAGCGAATGACTCGACCGGCGGACTGAATAGCTTTGGCCATGGCGGGATAGACATAGGCATAGTTAAAGGCGTTGTCTTTGCCATAGCGGGTTTCATAATAGGTACGAATCTGTTCCCGTTCAAAATCAAAGTTCGGAAGCGCGGGCCCAACGACAAAGGCACCAATCAGCATATCCCCCGGGAAGTCTACACCTTCCGAAAAAACGCCCCCTTGCACGCCTAATAAAAGAGTCGCCTTCTGCCCAGACTTAAGTTCTTCAAGATAGTCTTGGATTTGCTTTTGCTTCATCTCGCGCTCTTGAACCAGAATCTGAAAATCGGGAAGCTGCAGTTTATCTTGAGTCATGCGCAGGAACTCAAAGCTTGGAAATAGAGCGATATAGTTGCCAGATTTAAGTTGTGTGATGCGCGAGATCGTCTCGGCAATTTTTCCCGCGTTCAGATTGCGATCGGAAAATTTTGTCGAGATCTGAGGGATGATCAGCAACTTGCGGTTTTCTTTTGCAAAGGGAGATGAAAACTCCACCTGTTTGGTGGTGTCTTCGGGGAATCCCAAAAGCTCCTGGTAATAGCTAAAGGGTTTTAACGTCGCGGAAAAAGCAACGACGTTTTTAAACGCCTTGTAGGCAATTTTTAAATGTTCCGAGGCATCACAGCAGGTGATCTTCAGCATCTCGGTAAAGTTATTGCGTTGGTAAGTTTGAAAAAACTCTTCACCACTTAAACTTAAAGAGTTCACGAAGTCGGACCACAGATTCATCATACGCAGAATGGGATCTTGGGGGAGCACTTCCGAACCCGAATCCAGATACTGCATCGTCATGTCGCGGATTTCTTTTTCCAAATCCAAAAACGGATCAAGATCAATGTCGATTTTTTTGGAAAAACCATCTTTGCCATAGGACTGAATCAGGCGGCGAGCTTGATTGGTCAGAGCTTGCGAACGAATGGAAAATGAAGGAGACAGCTTGGCAAAATCTCTTTCCAACATTGCTAACTGCTGGGTCGAGATGCTGGGTGAAAAATAGTCTTGGGCCCGGGACGGGAGGTTGTGGGCTTCGTCGATAACAAGATTGGCTTTCTCACTCTCTTCAAGCAAAGGTTCCGAAAGACGCCCTAAGAGACCTCGCGGCGCAAAGACATAGTTGTAGTCCCCGATAACAACATCGGCGCGTTCGATGGCTTCGATGGAAAGTTCGAAAGGACAAACCTGAAACTCTTCGCCCATGGATTTAAGTTTTTCACTGCTCAGGCTGCGTAGCTTTCCCAGTTTGTTGACAAGATCATGCGCGGCAATTTTTTTGTAGTAGTCTTTGGCGTATTCGCAGTAGTGAGGATTACAGAGCGGCTCGGCCTTTAAGCACATCTTGCTTTTTGCGGTGATTGTCAAAGAGCGAACCTTGCAACCTTGATCTTGAATTCGCTCGACGGCTTCTTCGGCCACCTGATGTTGTGAGTTTTTCGGTGTCACATAGATCACCTTTTGTCCTCGCGCCAAGGCCTCTTTCAAGGCGGGGTAGAGGATGCCGGCCGTTTTCCCTAGACCCGTCGGCGCTTGGACCAAAAGAGGATTCCTTAACTCAAAATGTTCCGTGATGGTGGCGACGAGCTCGCGCTGTCCGGGGCGAGGGGCGGCGAAAGGGAAGGTCATTTCCGAAGCCATCTTCTGGCGTTTTTTAAAAAGTTTTTCTTTGATTTTGGTTTCAGCCACCAACTCGGTCAGACGTGTTTTGAGCCACTCTTCATAGCCCTCAACATCTAAAAAGATTTCTAAATCACGGGATCTGAAGTTTCGTGCCGAAACCAGGTGCAGATTGAGCTTAGGCACTTCGCCCGTTTCTTTGAAGTGCATATAACCATAGGTGCGAAGTTGCCACACGTAAGGGTGATTGGGATCGGTTTCCAATTTGTAGTGCAGCTCTTCCATGTCGAAGGCGGATTTAATTTCTTCGATCTGCGCAGGAGCTTCGACCACTCCATCGGCGCGTCCTGAAACAATAAACTCATAGGGGTCACTGGTAAAAGAAAGCGTCATACGCTTTTCGGGAGTGTAGCCCGAGATTTCGCGACTGCGACGTCGCTGCACCATTTGGTGAATTTCTTGCCCACTGGTCGGCGTGGCTCCATAACCCGAGTGTGTCTCAATGCTCCCGGCAAGGGGGCTTGGAATGGCAAATTGAGTGACGTTCAGGTGAATCTTTCTCATCGCCGGAACAAGTATTTAAAGCTGTTAACCATAAGCAGTGAGATCACGACAAAACTGAGGCCTGCTAAAAGGGCCGTCTTGATGCTGAAAAGATCAGTCATCTTTCCGATTCCCAGATGCATGGCGATCAACATGATAGAGTCGGTGGCCATCATATAGGACACGGCCGAATCCAAATCTTCGGGGAACTCTGTCGAGACCCACGAGATCGTCAAGGGGTAAAAGGGAGCGATCGTGAATCCCGTCACCGTCAGGAACAGAGGATGAATAAACAGGCCGGCCAAGATAAAAAGCCCCGTCGCAATGAGCGATAAGGTGAGATGGAATTGAGGAGAACGTTTGAAATGAACCAAGGTGAATAAAAGGCGTCCCGCCATCATGCATACGAAAAAGTAAGAAACATAAAGACTTGAAGCCTCCATGTTGTAGTTCCAGGTTCGCTGCATATAAAGGGCTAAACGAGAAGAAATCATGATCTCGGCCGCCACAGCTAAACTGAGCATGATGGCAAGAAAGAGTTGAGGCTGGAAGTTCTTTTGTTTATTGGCTTTGTGAGCATCTGCCGAAAAAGCAGCTTTGGTGTGAAGAGATTTGTGACTTGGATGGAAGGTGTAGGCCAGCAGTCCCAAGGGCGCAAGGGAGGCCGTCGCAAAAGTCCAACGCCAGTTCCCGGAAAGATATTCGACAGACGCGGCCAACAGAGGCGCTAAAAGACTGGCCAGTCCATACATTGTGTGCAGCCCTGAAAGCATTTGCTGTTTGCGGTGAGGACTGGAGCCCATAGGCACAAGAATATTGGGAACTAAACCAATCACGCCGAGACTCAGTCCAAAAAGAAAACTGCATACTAAGAAAACCGGAAAGATCGTGGCGGAGGCAAGGCCCCATAAAGACAGAGTGAGGGCAATGGCGCCCCCTTGTAAAACTGAGAGTCTATCATATCGGCGCAGGAGATAACGACATCCATAACTGGCAAAAAAGCCTGAGATGTTGCTGAGGGCAAACATCAATGACCCCATAGAATCACTGACGGCAAATTGTTTCATAATTTCAGGGAAGAGAGGCCCGCGGATGTTATCCGTTAAACCAAAAACAAACAAACTTGCGTAGGAAAGGAAGATAAAGGGCCAAATCATGCCGCCACTATAGAGATCCCGAAGGCAGATGACAAGAGCGCCTTATGTAGAATTTTCTTACGAGCCATGGCAGTCATGGAGTTCCGGCCCGTTCTAGAGGCAATCCACTGAAATTCCTAGGAAATCAGGGGTCCTTATGCTACAAACTCGGGCTCACATAATCCTTTAACCAAAGGGACTGTTTAAGGTCCCAGCTGTAATAAGCATGGCTGTAATAAGCCCAAGGAGCCCGAAGATGGAACTAAACAATGGCAGCGCCGAAAGCGCTTCGTCTGCACCTCTGAATTATTCTGACGACAACGTCGTAAAACCTCTCGAGAACAAACCCGTCAACTTTTATTCTCTGACACTAGAAGATTTGAAGGCCTACCTAAAAGGAAAAGGTAAAGAGCAATTTCGTGCTCAGCAGATTTTTAAATGGGTTTATGAACAACGAGTCACAGATCCAGAGCAAATGACGAACTTGTCAAAAGAGTTCCGCGCCAGCTTGCCCGAAATTCTTTCTTTTGAACTTCCTCGTGTGATCACCCATTTAAAGTCCGTGGATGGAACGCAGAAGATGCTTTTTGATATGGGTCAGGGGCAAAGCGTGGAAGCGGTTTTGATTCCTTCTGAGGGGCGTCTGACTTTGTGTATTTCATCCGAAGTGGGTTGTAACATTGCCTGTAAGTTTTGTTTCACAGGAAAACAAAAATTAAAGCGCCGTTTGCGCACGGAAGAAATCGTCGGTCAGTTCATGCAAATTCATGATCGTTTGGGCGAAGATCAGCGTATTACGAATATCGTTTTCATGGGCATGGGTGAGCCTCTGGATAATCCCGAAGCGGTCTTTAAGACGATTGAGGTCGTGCATTCTCCGTGGGGTATTAATCTGTCCCGCAAAAAAATCACGGTATCCACTTCTGGCATCGTTCCTGAGATGTGGAGAGTTTCTGCCGCCAAAGTTCGTTTGGCCGTGAGCCTCAATGGACCGAATGATGAAATTCGTACGCAAGTTATGCCCATCAATAAACGTTGGAATACGACGGAACTTTTGAATGCTTGTAAAGAGCATTATCGTATCACGAAAGATAAGATTACTTTTGAGTACGTCTTGCTGAAAGGGATCACGGATCAAATTGAACATGCTCGCCAGTTGGTGAAGCTTGTGAAAGATGTGCCTTGTAAAATCAATATCATTCCTTTCAATGAACATCCGGGCTCTGGGTACGAGCGTCCTTCCGATCAAGCCATCGAAGCCTTCCATGCAGAGTTAATGCGCCTGGGAGCTCATGTTCTTTTGCGACGTTCAATGGGGCGTGATATTTTCGCGGCTTGTGGACAGTTGACCAGTCAGGTGCCTAATAAGCCTGAGTCCATGGATATTTCGAATTCAAAACTAGCGGGTCTTCCCAAATATAAACGTGAGATGTTGCAAAACTCTCAGCATCAGGAGCAATAGATTATGTCAGAAATTCTCGTTGTCGGCAGCTTAGCATACGACTCTATTTCAACCCCATCTGGAAAAGTGGATCGGGCATTGGGTGGCTCAGCTAACTATTTTTCGCTTGCGGCGTCTTTGTTTTCAAAAGTTCGTGTGGTGGGCGTGGTCGGTGAAGACTACGATCAGAACGATTACGAGTTACTTCATTCTCGTGGTGTTGATTTGAGTGGTCTTTCTAAGGTTCCTGGGAAGACTTTCCATTGGGAAGGCTCCTACGAAGGGGATTTGAACGAAGCCAAAACTTTGAAGACAGAATTAAACGTTTTTGAACATTTTAATCCACAGTTGCCAGAGCACTTCAAAGATTCTTCTTTTGTTTTTTTAGCCAACATTGCGCCTGAGTTGCAGTTGCAGGTTCTTGAACAGGTCAAATCACCTAAGTTCGTGGGCATGGATACGATGAACTTCTGGATCTCGATCAAAAAAGAAAAGTTGATCGACGTTCTTAAGAAAGTGGATTTGGTTTTGATTAACGAAGGGGAAGCAAAGATGCTTACGGGCGCAGCGAATGCGATTTCGGCGGCACCTCTGATCACGGCGATGGGTCCTCAAGCAGTGGTCATTAAACGCGGTGAGTACGGTTTTGCGATGTACTCTAAGACGGAAGGTTACTTCATCTTGCCAGCAATGCCGATTCCGACAGTCGTCGATCCTACAGGCGCCGGTGATACTTTTGCTGGCGGGTTTTTTGGCTATCTAGCGGCTCAGAAAACAGTCCCCACCATTGCGCACCTAAAACAGGCTTGTATCATGGGCTCCATGATGGCCAGCCACACCATTCAAGACTTCTCTGTTCGCGCTCTTTCAAAAGTGACTTTGGGAGATCTTGAAAAGCGTCTTGCAGAATACAAAAAAGTTATCACAATTTAGTATCTCAAATAGTTCCTTCGCGGTTTCTCATTTTGAAGCCGCGAAGGAAAATTTCATTTTAGTTTTTGTCTCAGTCTGAAATTTTCACTCCAAATAATAATTCACTCCATGATTCTCGTCATCATCCCACCCGGCTGGGCTGCCTTAACCTTACGTTATTAAAAAATTGAGGTAGAGATGAAGCTCATCACAAAAATCATAGGTATTGTCGCATTGGCAGCAACGTTGGCATCAATCACGGCAACACAGATCGCGTGGAAAGAAATTGAAGAACAAGGAAAGGAAGATTTAGTTCAAAAAAGTCAGGCCATTTTGGATCAACTGGAAGGAACTCGCGACTATGTCGCTTCTCAAGGGGGACTTGACGAGTACATACGCTCGATCGTGACAAAGTATCCCGAGGGTGATCTTCCTAAGGACGTGAAATTGAACGTGCTAAAAAGAGTTCCGATTTTTGCGTCTATCAAGGTGGGGCAGGATCAGGCTCAGCGCAGTGGTTATGATTTTCGAGTGTTTTCTCCTGAGCCACGTCGCAAAGAAAATCAAGCGACCACTAGTGAGATGGAGATCTATGCGCGCTTTGATAAGAACCCAGATCTCAAAGAGATCGTTGTCGATAGCGATCAATCTGTCGCCGTTTATCGCCCCGTTCGTCTCTCTGAACAGCAGGGCTGTTTGTTATGTCATGGCCATCCTGATCAGAGCCCTTTTGGAAATGGCAAAGATGTTCTCGGTTATAAGATGGAAAATTGGGCAGATGGCAAATTACATGGTGTTTTCGTTATCACTTCAAGTATGGAAAAAACCCATGCCGCTAGTAAAGCCTCTGTGGCGAAATTCATTATGTTTGCGCTGGGAGGACTCGCCATCAGTGTCTTTCTTGCCTGGCTGATTCTGAAGAAGCCTTTGACGCAACTTCGAGCGGCGGTGGAGTCTATTAAAAACTCCAGTGCTCATCTCACATCCACCAGTCATGAAATATCCAGCTCGTCACAAAATTTGAGTTCGGCCACCACTCAAGCGGCCGCGGCCTTGGAGGAGACTTCCGCTTCGTTGGAAGAGTTGACCAGCATGGTTAAACTCAATACTGAGAACGCAGGGAGTGCCAAAGAGGTCTCAATTATTGCGATCGAGGCAGCCAAAAAAGGAGAGAATCAAATTAATACTTTGATCAGCTCAATGAAAGAGGTGGCGGCTTCTGCGAAGAAAGTGGAAGAGATCACCACGGTGATAGACGATATTGCTTTTCAGACCAATCTTTTGGCCCTGAATGCCTCGGTCGAAGCGGCTCGGGCGGGAGAGCAAGGGAAGGGGTTTGCCGTGGTGGCCGAAGCGGTCCGCGGTTTGGCGCAGAAGTCGGCAGTGTCGGCAAAAGAAATTTCGGAACTGATCGCAACAAGTGCCACGCAGATTAGTCAAAGCTATGACTATGCTTTAAAGAGTGGTGAGACCCTTCACTTGATCGTAAGCGAAGCGGAAAAAGTTTCGGTTTTGAACAACGAAATTGCCACGGCCAGTGTGGAGCAATCCGAGGGAATCCAGCAGATCACGCGCGCTCTTCATGAGTTAGACAAAGTTACTCAAAATAATGCGGCGTCTTCAGAAGAAACTGCGGCGGCCTCTGTTGAACTGTCTGGACAGTCCTCGAATCTCGATCAACTTGTTGATGATGTGGGGATTGTTTTAAATGGAGCCCAAAAGGCGGCGTAACTTTCCCGACAAGAAGGGCATGGGCCCTTCTTGTCTTAAAATGAGATTTCCCCGACCTTGATCCTGATATTGATGGGGCTTTGTTTTATCCTTAAAGGGGTCGAGTAAAAATTCCGATATTTCCCTGTAGATATGAGCAAAAAGAAAAAGAAATCTTCAGCCGCTGACAATCTTATTGAGTCCCTGATGGATGACCTCAAGGATATTCAGGCCGAATCTTCTTATCACAAAGAAGAGGCGGGGGATGATTTTTCAGGTATGCCAACCTACGATGATCAATCCCATCGTGTTGAGAAAACCAATATCAACAATATGTGGGAAAAACTGGAAAACGGTATCGAGAAAGATCTGGTTTCTTCAGAATTTACCGGGGGCGTGGAAGCTTCCGACGGGGACTCTGAAAATATGGAACCTGCCGTTTTTGAGATGCCAGAGGGGTTGGGCGATTTGCCTCCTTCTGAACGCTTCATGACGGGACCTTCTGCAGATGAAGATCGTTATGAGGGACCTTCTTCTGATGGTGGGTATCAATCTCCTGATGATCTATTTGCTCCTCCCGTTCCTCAAGGATCTTATGAAAGTTCTTCAGAGGATGAGTCGACTCGCCCTGTAATGGGTGGAGGCGGTTTTGGCGGTGGTGGAGAAGACAAAACTGTTTCGATTCAACAAGATCTCAATGCCACTTCTTCCGTCGTAGCCGGGACTGATGCCGATAAGACGGTGGCGGTGGATGGTTTTGCCAATGCTCGGTTGGGAGCTCGTAAGGCCCCGGATGTTGATGTTAAAGTTAGTATTGGCAACTTCCGTGGTAACCGTGGCGGTTCAGCGAATGTGATGACATCGGTGGACGCAAGTTTAGCGCAGGCAGAAAATCTGAAGTTGGCTCAGCAGCGCATTTTAGAACTTGAAAAAGAAGTTGAAGGCTTGCGTGCCGAGAACGAGGAACTGGCTTCGGCCGGCGAAATCATTCGCTCTCGAACGGATGACCTCACGGTGCGTATCACCGAGTTGGAAAAAGAAAAGACCGAGATTCAAGAGTCCGCGCACAGTGAGCTTTTGATTCTGAAGGGCAATCTGCAATACAAAGAAAACGAAGTGGCCAAGGCTCGCATCAAGGTGGAGGAGCTGGAAACTCGACTAAAATCGGACTTCAAAAAGATCCGTGTGCGCGAAAGAGAGCTAGAGAATCGTCTAGAGCTCTTGCGGGCGGAAAAATCCGCCCTCGTTCGGTCCAAAGATGAGTATATTTTAGAACAGAAAAGAAAGATTGATCAGCTATCTCAGGAACTCGATAATTACCGTAAGAAGTGTCTTGAGCTTAACAAGACTATCGAGGCGAATCAGGATCAGGTTAAACGCACCGAGCGTGCTTTGCGCTTGGCTTTAACTAATCTAGAGGCTAAAGAGGAGAACCTCGTTCCGTTGAAGAAAGCTGAGTAGTTATGGAATCCGCTTCCCCTGTTGAGAGCACCGAAAACGCTGTATCAGCGAAGCCCGCTCCCATCAAAAAAATCAAGGTCATCGTCAGCGATCTTCATTTGGGGAAGGGTCGTCTTTTGGAAAAAGGCGGGATCAACTCCCTGGAAGAGTTCTACTATGGGGAAAAGTTGGTGGAGTTCATCCATTACTATTCCACGGGTGTCTATCGCGATTACGATGTAGAACTCATTATCAATGGCGACTTTCTAAATTTTCTTCAATGCGACTACAAAGGCCACTTTCTTTCGGTGATCACCGAGTCGGTGACTCTCGAGATTTTAAAAGAGATTGTCAAAGGTCATGCGAACGTCTTTCAGGCAATGGCTGAGTTTGCGGCAAAGTCTGGAAACACCATCACCTACGTGGTGGGGAATCATGATCAGGGTATGTTATGGCCTGCGTGTCGGGCTTATTTGAACCAGGTCATTGGCACTCCGATTCGCTTTAAAAATATCGTTTATTTTTTTGATGGCGTACACATCGAACATGGGCACATGCACGAGGCTGCCAATCGTATGGACCCTAAGAAGTTCTTCCTAAAAAAAGACCTGGTCGAGCCCATCTTGAATCTTCCTTTTGGCTCGCACTTTTTTTTAGAAGTCGTTCTGAAGATCAAACAGCATTACCCCCATGTGGATAAGATTCGTCCGTTCGGGAAAATGGTGCGCTGGTCTATCGTGAATGAAACGAAGATCATGATGCAGGCCTTTTTCATGGCTTTGGGATATTTTATCAAAAGTGCTTTTGTGAAGGATCCCCGTCGTCATTGGCCGATTCGTCGAATTGTTCAGGTCATCGCTGAGAGTGCGATTTTCCCGGATTTGAGTGAGTCGGCGCGTAAAATTCTAAACGACGAGCGTGTCCATACGGTTATTTTTGGACACACGCATGTCTACCAGTATCGGCAGTGGTCCGAGGATAAAGAATATTTTAATACGGGAACATGGACTGAGATCACTTCTTTGGATATTGTATCTTTGGGAAAGATCACGAAGTTGACGTACGTATTAATTGAATACCCTGAAGATGGAGGGCGCCCCCGGGGACGTCTGAAAGAGTGGAAGGGTTATCACCGAATCGAGGAAGACGTCGCGATCTCCTAATACTCTATTTAGGATGAGGACGTATGTTAGAAATCTCTCAAGCCGCTCACAAGTTAGACCCTTCGATTTTGCAGAAGTGCCAGGAATCGCTGAAACTTTTTTTACAAAGAAAAGACATTGGTTTTCCGCAGTTGGTAGAGCGTATTCCTCTTTGGCAGCAATCTCATAAATTGGGACAAGAGTTTAATCACCGCTTCACGCGTTTGGTTGTGGTGGGACTCGGCGGCAGTTCCCTTGGTACGCGCGTGATTGGTGAAGTGTTCCGCGCCAAGAATTTATTTTTCGTGGATAATGTGGATGCCCTTGAGTTTGAAACCTTGATCGAAGAGCTGGGGGATTTACGTGAAGTGGGTTGGGTCTTTATCTCTAAAAGCGGAACCACCATTGAGTCTCTCTGTGCGCTGGAGTTTTTAGATCAGATTTATAAAGAAGAAAAGCTGACATTGGCGGCACAAAGCTTGGTGATTTCAGAGCCTAAAGACAACACTTTGACCGGTTGGGCGAAGAAGAATTCCATTCCCACCTGCGAAATTCCTTTTGATGTCGGGGGGCGTTTTTCTGTCCTTTCTCCGGTGGGAATGGTTCCTGCGGCGTTTTTAGGATTGGACCTTGAAAAGATCCGTGTTGGAGCCATGCGGGCTTTGGCCGACACTTCGTTGGTGGCCCAAACCATGGCTCAGACGGCGCAGAGTTTTGAGAGAGAGGAGTGGATCACTCTT
>JAHRXB010000149.1 GCA_019104905.1 Bdellovibrio sp. | reverse complement strand
TGAGTCTGATTGTATTTCATCGCCTTTTGAATGGCTTCATAGTCAAACCCACTGTGTTCAAAAAAACGATAGTCTTCTGCTTTCAGCACAGCTCGTTGCATGGACGGGGAAATTTCTTCCAACGGAACCCAGTCCTTATGAATTCCCGCAAATTGATCAGACCCCACTGACTGCAATGAACGGATGAGCATCAAAGGAGTCAACGGCACTGGAACAAAGCGATAAAGCAAAACAAAACCCAAGCTGCTGACAAAAAATAGCAGCATAGCTTGCAAAATCCACTTTCGAATCATCGCCCAGCGTTTGGTCATCCTATTAAGTTCCTATGAACCGATTTCTATCATATTTTTTAACGCAGTACCAAGAACACTGATATTCCCAATGCAGATTGTTTAAAAGAAAGGCAACGGAGTCATCCTGCCACCAATCCACCTGGCCCACCCCTTGCTATAGGCCTTACCAGGTGACAGATGTCACCGCTTCCTTGGGGAAGGAAGATGTAAGGGGGGATTTATGCAGCGAGGCTTCGCGCATCTTTTGGGACTACTTCTATTTATGACAAGTCAACTTTCTGAAGCACAAACGCCGCCGGGAGTTCGCATTCAGAATATTCAAGCTGTTGGCAGTGGGTGCCCTGTGGGGTCTTACAGCGCCACGATCTCTCCAGAAGGACAGACCTTCTCTCTTCTGTTAGACAATTTCATCGCCGAATCGACAATGCAAAATCCGATTGCGCGTCTTATGTGCGAATTAAAAGTCAGCTTTTGGGTTCCTCGCGGATGGACCTTTGCTCTTTTGGCGGCGGACTATCGTGGTTTTGCCTATGCCGAGCGAGGCAGTGTGGTTTCCCATCAAGCTCTTTACTCATTTGACGGAAGCAAACCTCGAAATGAAAAACCCGGCTATGAAAATGGCGGAACTTACTCTTTTAGAAAGCAAGACTTCAACGGCCCTTACAACGACAATTACTACATTCATCATGACATCGATCCCCGCGTGGCGGCTTGGGCGCCGTGCAGTTCGAACGAAAGCCAAACGCTTTTCTTAACGACATTTTTAATGGCCCGCAATCTGAATACGTCGTCCCTAATCACGTCCCAAATCACCTTGGACAGCATCGACGGTCAGGTGCAGTCCCAGAAATATAAGCTTGTGTGGAAAACCTGCAGTGCCTCAGGAGGTGTTCGTCCTCCCGCACCAGACCCTGGCAATCCACGTCCTGCTCCGCCTAATCCTGGGCGTCCACCACGATACCCAGATTCAGGTCGTCGCTAATTTTTAAACTTAAAACCAACTTAAATAAAAAACCAAAAGGGGGAACTATGAAATCCAAACTCTTATTAACTCTTGCCGGACTCTTATCGATTGTCAGTCTTAAAGCAGAAGCTCAAGCGATTCGTTTAGGGCAACCCGCCTACGGAGGCACCGGGTGTCCTGCAGGATCAGCCAGTGTCACTTTGAGTCCCGATCAGCAAGCTCTGAGTATTCTCTTTGATAACTATGTCGCGGAGGCTGGTGGCGGCCGGCGCGTGGACAGAAAGTCATGCAATATCTCAGTACCCGTTGAAGTTCCATCGGGGTACAGCGTGGCGGTGTTCCAAGTCGACTATCGCGGATTTAACTCAGTTCCTCGTGGGGCCCTCTCACGTTTTGATGCGGAATACTTTTGGGCCGGCGCCCGAGGTCCTCGTATTTCAAGAACCTTCGCAGGTCCTTTGAGTGACGTCTACACTGTGACTGACAACTTAATTGCAAGTACTATGGTCTGGACACCTTGTGGTGCCAGTGTGAACCTTCGCGTGAACACTTCCATGATGGCTCAGACAAACACTCGCAACGAACAAACTTTGGCGACAGTGGACAGCGCCGATATCTCCTCTGGTCTGGTTTACCATCTCCAATGGAGACGTTGCCGTTAATTTGATTTCCGGCAGGGTTTCCTCGGGCAAAAGTAGATGTTTTCCAGCAAAAAATGCGTTAACATCAAGCTTTGCAGATAAACAGGAGCCCTGCCGATGACAAAATCAGCACACCACCTCAACGCCCTCCAAGTGCGCCAAGCCCTTTGGGCCCTTCAAAAAGAAGTTTTAAATTCTCTCAAAGAAGAATTTGATCGCGAAAACGGATACGCCGCCGCCCCTACAGAATGGTTTCAAGTTCTTATGACCGCGGAAAGATACGTCTGGTTGCGTGAACTCACGTCCCTTATGGCCGATATTGATATTCTTACCGAACTTGATTTCATCACCG
This sequence comes from Bdellovibrio sp., assembly GCA_019104905.1. Classification (GTDB taxonomy): domain Bacteria; phylum Bdellovibrionota; class Bdellovibrionia; order Bdellovibrionales; family Bdellovibrionaceae; genus Bdellovibrio. The sequence goes on along the minus strand of JAHRXB010000149.1, from coordinate 2,134 downwards.
ACCAGCACGCGGGCATTGCACGTTTTGAAATTGAACGTCTGTTATTTGATCAAGATTCCTCTGAGTCTTTCAGCAATAACTACCGCGATCTGTTGATGTCGGGCACGTCCTTGCTTCCCCTTCACTCTCAACTGCGCGCCAGCCTTCAAAATCTGCCGAAGGCAGATACCAGCAAAGATCAGTCTCATGCCGAAAGAAAAAGCTGGCACGAGGAACACCGTCACCAGTCCAGAAAAAAAAGAAACTAGAGTTCTTGAAAAGCCTGAAGAAAGACTTCTTTGGGCTGAGCTCCCGAAATTCCCACTTCACGGTTGAGAATAAAAAATGGGACACCACTCACTCCCAAGTCATAAGCGTCGGTGATCAAAGTTTGAACTTCTTCTTGGCCCTGGGGTCCCTTCAAGAAAGCCTCCACTTTGGTTTCGTCATATCCCTGTGATGCCATCACCTTTTTTAAATTGGAAAGCTGCGAAAGATCCACGCCTTGAACATAGTAGGCGTCATAGAGAGCATTGGTGACCTCAAGCTGTTTCCCATCATGCCCCGCCCACCAGATAAGACGATGACAATCAAGTGTGTTAATGTGCATCTGTATTTTCTCAAATTGAATTTCCATACCAGAGTTTTGGGCGGCTTTAAGAACCATGGCCTCCGCCGCTTGAAATCTCTCAGAACTGCCAAATTTATTTTTTAAATACTGGGAACGTGAAACTCCCTCAGATGGTGTCGTTGGGTCTAGTTGAAAGGGAAGAAAGCGAACCTCGATGTCAAAGCGTTCACGACATTCGGCAACCGCATCTAAAAAGTTTTTCTTTCCAACAAAACACCATGGGCAGACGATATCGACAACGGCCTCAACAACAATCTTCTTTTTCATAACAATACCTCGATGAAAGAGTATACTGAACATTATGAATTTCCGCCATCACCTCGAAGAAGCGCTTCGCATCAATCCCGCCCCTTCACCGTGGCCCCGGATGTGCGTATCAGCTTTTGCGACAGCGGTTCCCCTCATCGTCGGTGTGTTAACTCATCAACTGCCTTTGTCTATTTTCGGAGCTCTGGTCGGATTTCTTCTGGTCTTGAATGACCACCTGGGCACCTTAGGGCACCGCCTGTGGGTGATCACTCTCACATTCATGATTCTCTTGCTGGGACTTTTTATCGGAGTCACGGTTCACTCCCATCGCTCCCTGCTGATGCCCATTCTCTTTGCCCTCACCTATTGGATGGGCCTTATGGGAGGTCAAGGCGCGGAGTTAGAAAGAGCTATTCTGTTCGGGGTTTTTCAAATTCTAGCAGGAGCCTACACTCAATCTTTGGGAAGTCACTCTGTCACGGCTTTACTGTATGCCATCTTTGGTTATCTTTGTGTCGTCGTGTTTTTGTCGATATTAGCTTTTCTTCGCCGTCATAATCCCAATCCCTTTTCTCGGCTTCGCACGACATTCAAAGAATCACTCACAAAAGAAAAACATCGGCATCTCTATGCTTTCAGCTATAGCTTCTCGGTTCTTCTTTCAATTCTCATCGTCGACTATTTCCAAATAGATCACGGCTATTGGGCCGTCGGAACGGTCTTAATCATCCTCAGACCTGATACACGACAAAGTATCTATCGAAGTGCTCAACGTTTTTTGGGAACCTTGATTGGAGTGCTTGTCGCAGAAGCTGTGATTATCACCGTCCATTCGCCGTGGCTGGCCATTGCCATCTTGGCCTTTGCCAGCTTTTGGGGACCGTGGGCCTTATCTCGCAGCTATTGGCTAGGTTCCGCAGTCGTTGTTCTTATGCTTTTACTTATCCTGGATATGCCAAGCTTAGAATCTGGTGACATTCACACCCCTTTGATTCGTCTGAAGGCCACGGGCATCGGATGTCTTTTAGGCTTGCTGGGGGTTCTGATCTCCAACCCCCAACTTCTTTGGAAAGACCGCTCGTCTCGGTCTTAACTATTTGCCAAGTTTTCCCAGGTATTTCGGATTTAATAAATTCTCAATAGAGAAAATTTCGTTCAACTGCTCTTGGGTCACCAAACCCAGCTCGATCGCAACTTCCCCCACACTTTTTCCGGTCTCAGCACAAATCTTTCCGATCTTATCCCCTTCGGCGTGGCCGATGATAGGATCCAAGT
>JAHRXB010000123.1 GCA_019104905.1 Bdellovibrio sp. | reverse complement strand
TTTGATTCAAAACAACTCCACTAACTTAAAAATTGCCAGATCTTCTCATCAAACCATCTTTATTTTTGATGATAATCTCTTTTCCATTAAGGTCGATCAGACCCTCATTTTTAAACTCAGTTAAATGACGAGACAAAGACTCATTGATGGTACTTGCCAACTGCGCAAATTCGTTGCGAGTCAGCTTCAAGTTCAATGAAATTCCATTTGGAGTTTGCACCCCAAATCTGTCCGCCAACAAAACCAGTTGGTAAGCGATGCGCTCTTGGACGGAGGCCAAATAGTGCAACTGACTGATCATCTCGAAAGATTCCAAATCAGTGACCGCCTGATTCAACAAAAGTTTTACCAAGGGACTGGCCTGAGCCATGGCCACTTGAATCAACTCCCGCGGGTAAAGCCATAAAACTGTCGACTTCACCGCTTTCGCGTGACTTTGAGTCACTCCGCCTTTCACCAGAGCCTTGTAGCCGAAGTACTCCCCCGGGGAGACTAACTTCGTCACATATTCATTGGTCGTAGTGCGTCCGCGGGCATGAGAACGGTTCACTACAACCTTAACACAGCCAGATTGCACGTAATACAGACCCTTCGCCGGCTCCCCTTCTTTGAAGATCATTTCTTCTTCCTTGAGATGAATGACTTCATAAGGAACGTTTGAAGTATTCGGAATGCTTAGGTTTTGATTGCCCATAAAACCGAGGGAGTTTACTCCGCCGTTGAGTATTGTTTGAGATTCCATACTCTTTTACCTCCGAGCTTTCTTCGTTGGGTTAAATGTTGAAGCCATCCTAAACTGGTATTATACACCCTCCTAATTGAAATTTAGACATAACTGACTTGTAACGGCCTCCCCTTTGAACGTCCGACATGGTTTTGACTTGACTCACAACGACGAGTCCCCTACCTTCAGCACCACATAAATTTAGGAATTTTTTTGTAATATCAACCGCTTAATGCCTGCTAAAAGGCACCTCAGTTAAGCGTCAATGAAGGGTTGCAAAGATGGTAAAAAGTATTCTTACCGCCCTGTTAATTGTGTCATTCCACATTTCTTCTTACGCAAACCCCCTAAAAGTGGGTTTGGTTCTCGATAAAGGCGGCAAAGACGACAAATCTTTTAACTCCGCAGCCTACCAGGGAGCTTCGAAAGCCGAGAAAGATCTTAAAATTGATTTGAAATACGTCGAAGCGACGGACACAAACGCCATTGAGAATCTTCATCGCTCTTTTGCTCGTAAAAATTTTGATCTAATCATCGGCATCGGCTTCGCACAGAAAGACGCTGTAAAAAAAGTGGCGGCTCAGTTCCCTCAAGTTAAATTCGCCATTGTCGATGGCGAAGTCACCGCTCCGAATGTTCGTTCTCTTCTTTTTGAAGAACATGAGGGTTCCTTCTTGGTTGGAGCCTTGGCGGCGATGAACTCAAAATCCAACTCCGTAGGATTTGTCGGCGGAATGGACATTCCCCTCATTCGTCGTTTTGCGATGGGATACGCAGCAGGGGCCAAATACGTAAATCCAAAAATCAATGTCAGCGAAAACTATGTGGGAGTCACTGGCGAGGCCTGGAACAATCCTGCCAAAGCCAAAGAACTGGCGCTGGCTCAATACTCCAAAGGGGCTGATGTCATTTTTGTGGCTGCGGGAGCTTCTAACACCGGTGTCTTCGATGCTGCTGAAGAAAAGAAAAAATTCGCCATTGGCGTCGATTCCAATCAAAACTGGATCAAACCCGGCGTCATCTTGACGAGCATGATGAAAGCCGTGGATGTGGCGGTTTACGATACGATCAAAGAAGCTCAGGCCGGAAAGTTTACTGGAGGCATTGTTCACTTTGGTTTGAAAAATGAAGGCGTGAATTACACCGTTGATAAATACAATGAGAAGTTAATCACTCCCGACATGAAGAAAAAGGTCGAAGAGATCAAAAAGAAGATCATCGCAGGCCAAATTCAAGTTCCTGACTACTATAAAAAGAAATAGTGATGACAGTTCCAGCGGTTGAATTTAAAGGAGTCTCCAAGTATTTCGGCGAAGTCCGCGCCAACTCGGATATTTCTTTTTCTGTTTTACCTGGAACCATTCACGCCATTGTCGGCGAAAATGGCGCGGGTAAATCCACAGCCATGAAAATTCTTTTTGGAATGTATCGCGCTGACAGCGGAGACATTCTTGTTCATGGCAAACCCGTGTCCTTTCGTTCTCCGATCGAGGCGATGACTTCCCGAATCGGCATGGTTCATCAGCACTTCATGTTGGCAGAACCTTTTTCCGCATTAGATAATATTCTGTTGCAACAAAAGGGTTCTGCTTTTTCACTGTTGCCTCGCAAAGAACAAAAGAAAAGACTCACCGAGATTGCCGAACACTACGGATTCGTTTTGGACTTAGAAGCCAACGTCGAAGACCTCTCTGTCGGCGAACAGCAGCGAGTTGAGATTTTAAAGATCCTCTCTCAAGATTCAGAAATTCTTATTCTGGACGAGCCGACGGCCGTACTTACGCCTCAAGAGGTTCAAGATCTTTTTAGAAATCTTCGTCACCTTCGTGATGAGGGAAAGACCATTCTGATCATCACTCACAAACTCAAAGAGGTGATGAGCTTAACCGACTCCGTCACGGTTTTTCGCGCAGGCCGTGTTGTTGGACAGAAGAAAACGGCTGAAACAAGTGCCGATGACTTAGCCGAAATGATGGTGGGACGTCGTTTGCAAAAAGCGCAAGAGCGTGAAACCAAGGTCGATCCGAACCAGGTCCTTCTCCGATTCGACAATGTGTCAGCAAAAATGGGAAATCACGCAATTCATGAAATTCAATTGCATGTTCATTCTAAAGAAATCGTCGGTATCGCCGGGGTCGAAGGAAACGGCCAAGATCTCATTATTCGCAGTCTTCTGGATGCCACGTCTCTTGATAGAAACTCTTTAACAGGTCAAGTGTCCCACGAAGGCACTTTGGGAGCTTTTCCTGAAGATCGCCTTAGACTCGGCGTCCTTCCGGCACGCCCAGTCTATGAAAACTTCATCCTGGGACAGCATAAAAGCCCTCTATTTTCACGCGGTCTCTTCCTCAAAGGGAAAGAAGTCATTTCCAAAACTCAGGAAATCATGAACACCTATGATATTCGCCCACACAATCCTCTTTTGAGTTTTGAAAAGCTTTCGGGTGGAAATCAACAAAAGTTGGTCGTCGCTCGCGCCCTTTCTCAAAAACCACAAGTGGTCATTGCTGCGCAACCCACTCGCGGTGTTGATATTGGCGCCATTGAGTTTATTCACAATCAACTGCGCACAGCTCGCGACGAAGGGGCTGGGGTTCTTTTGATTTCTTCGGAGCTGGACGAATTAATGGCGCTTTCAGATCGCATCGTTGTTATTTACAAAGGGCGCCTGGTCGCGGAATTCACACGCTCTCAATTTGATGAAGTGGCCCTTGGAAAAGCCATGGGATGTGGAAAATGAGACGTCTACTTGGTTTTGTGATTGGACTTGTTGTCGCTCTTCTCTTGACCTTGTTTGCCGGCGAGAATCCTTGGCATATTTTTTTGATTCTGACCAAGAGCGCCTTCGGTTCCATGTACGATCTAGGTTTGACTCTGTCCTATACGACTCCGCTTATCTTCTGTGGACTTTCGGTTGCGATTGCTTTTCATGCGGGTCTTTTCAATATCGGAGCTGAGGGGCAACTGACGATGGCCGTAGTCACCGCTGCCGCTGTGGGAGTTTTATTCCCGGAAGTTCCGTTCCCCTTAGCGCCTCTGGTGGGCTTCAGTGCCGCCCTTCTGGTCGGTGCCTTTTGGGGATGGATTGCGGGATGGTTGCGGGCGTATCGCGGCAGTCATGAGGTGATTATCACGATCATGCTGAATTTTATCGCGGCGGGTTTGGCCAGTTGGTTCACGCTGAAAGTGATTCCCAATCCCCATTCACAAAACCCTGAAACCGCCCTGGTGTCTGCAAACTACATGTTTAAGGACTACGATTTGATCGCTCGCCTTTTCCCGGACACTCCAGCCAATGCCTCTTTGGGATTCGCGATTGTTTTTGCTCTTTTGATGTGGATATTCCTCTGGAAAACCACCTGGGGCTTTGAGTTGAGAGCCGTTGGCTCGAATCCCGAGGCGGCTCATCGCGCGGGAATCTCTGAAAAGAAAATGCAAATGCTGGCCATGGCTTTGGCCGGAGCCCTTGCCGGCTGCGTGGCGCTTTCAGAAGTTTTAGGAAGTGCGGGTCAATACCGCATGGGTTTTTCTCCCGATTATGGATTTATCGGAATTGCCGTCGCCTTGCTTGCCAACAACAATCCTTTGGGAATTATCGCAGCGGCCTTCTTAATGGGAGCTCTTCATAAAGGAGCTTCTGACCTGGATCTTGAAACCAGCACGATCACCCGAGATTTTTCTCGAATCATTCAAGCCCTCATTATTTTGGGTGTGGCCGCTCAAGGCTATTGGGAATGGATGAAGAAGAAAAAGAGGAGGAAGAACTAAATGGAACTCACCGCCTTATTTCTCGCTCTTCTTTTTGCGACACTGCGTTTAGCGACACCTTTGATTTTTGCAGCCATGGGTGGCTTTATGAGTGAACGCTCTGGTGTTGTGAATGTCGCGCTTGAGGGCTTTATGCTTTCCGGAGCTTTTGTGGGAGCCGTGGTCGGTCATCAGTTTGCATCCGCATGGATGGGCTGGGCCGCCGCCTTACTCATCGGTCTTTGTGTGGGTGCATTGTATGCTCTTTTTGTGATTGAGCTTAAAGCCGATCAAATTATCTCGGGGATGGCCCTAAATCTTCTTGTGATGGGACTCATTCCCTTCATCACAAAAATTCTTTATAACTCCACCGGATCAACACCCGCTTTACTTGTTGAAGACCGCTTTCGTGTTGAACCGTTGGTAATGGCATTGCTTCTTGTCGGCGTTTTAACTTTTTGGCTGTATAAAACACGTTCGGGACTTTGGTTGCTGTTTGCAGGCGAACACCCCCAAGCCCTTCTTGCCAGTGGAGTCAGTGTTCGCAAAGTTCGCTGGGCGGCTGTGTGCGCCAGCGGAGCCTTCGCCGCATGGGGAGGCGCAAGTCTGTCGCTTTTCCTCGCATCCTCCTATTCTCCTTTGATGACAGGCGGAAGAGGCTTTATGGCGCTGGCGGCTCTGATCTTTGGTAAGTGGAAACCAGTTCCTGCATTTCTTGCCTGTCTTTTGTTTGCTTTTGCCGACGCCATGCAGATTCGCCTGCAAGGGGTTCGTATCGGCGAGGTAGAAATCCCTGTCCAGTTTGTACAAATTCTTCCTTATCTTGTGACTATCATCGCTTTGGCAGGCTTCATTGGAAAAAGCCGTTCCCCCAAAGCCCTGGGGCAAGAAGGATTTTAGTTTTTAAATCGAGGTTCTTATGAAACATCTTATCCTCTGTCTTCTTTTTCTCACTTCTTCACAAGCTTTGGCCTGGGGAGGTCGTGGACACGACACCATTTGTCGCGTCGCCAGCTTCTTGGTGAAAGAGCCCGGCCTTAAAGACTATCTTCAAAACAAACCACAAATGATGGGGCACTTGTGTAACATGCCGGATTTTTATTGGAAGAGTCTGGGCGGAGACGCGAACAAGTTAGGCAACCCCGCTCACTTTATTGATATCGAAGTCATTGGCTTGGACGTAAAAGACATCCCTGTCGACTATAAGAAATTGATCGCCGATTTCACGGGCAAACCCAATAAATTTAAAAATGACGGTTCGACGATCAAATCTATTCCTCAAGAATTTGGCTCTTCATGGTGGCGCGTAGATCAGTTCATGCGTCTTATCGAAGGCCTGGCAAAAGAGTTTTCTTTGGCGCCTCCTCCTGCGAACTTCAAAGAAGAGCAAAACAATGATCTTCCTTACAACAAACTTGCTTACCAGATGGTGGTTTCCATGGGACTCATGGGTCACTTCGTCGCAGACAACGCTCAGCCCTTTCACACGACGGCCGACTATGATGGCTATGCCAGCGGGCACGGTGGCATTCATGCTTATTTCGAAGATCAAGTCGTAGGACAATTCGACGGAGACCTTGATTATTTAGTTCTTAAAGAAGCTCGCCAAATGAAAAATCCAGAGTTTCTAAAACCCAAAACTTCGATCGAGAAGATGAAAGTGCTTAGCGTAATCTCTAACAAAGAGATCCCACGTCTTTTGAAGCTTGATCCGATTAAGAAAAAGTCGACCTTAGTAAAAGAAAAGGGCATGGAACTTAAAACGGCTGCAGAAAGGGAACCTGCCTCTGTCGCCTTTAAGAAGATGAAACCCCTCATCGTCACAGAAATGGCACGAGGCTCTGTTTTGCTTGCCAATCTATGGGATGAAGCCTATCGCAGCGCTGGAAAACCAAAAATTGGTGCTTATAAGTCTTATAAATATCCCTTCACAGTAGATTTTGTCGCCCCTGATTATTTTGAAAATACGGAACCCAAGGAAACAAAATAGAGAGATTTTCAATTCTCGCATTTGTAGTCGAGACATTAAATTTTAGACATCTCACTTTCACAGATAGGAAGAGTGTTAAAATAGAACTCTGATGAACAACGATGAAGTTCTTTAAATACCTAGCCTGGATGGCTACCACTCTTATCTGCTCCTTGGGGGCTCGGGCTTCGACTTCTGAAGTTCTCGTGGGTGTCTACGATTTACCACCTCACATTATTATTCCTGCGCAGGGGACGCCTCAAGGTGCGGCTCCTCAGTTTCTAAATAAATACGTCTTTCAAAAAAGCCCCCTCAAGGTCCATTGGGTCGCGGCTCATTTCGCGCGAACTATGATCGATTTAGAAAATGGGCGTTTAGACATGGTTCTTCTTGTTGCGAAAACTTCCGAGCGAGAAAATAAATATATCTTCTCAGAGTCCCCACTTTATCAAACTCCATCAGGAATTGTCGTAAAAAAGGACTCCAAGATTCAAAAGATCCAATCGCTTCATGATCTGCAGGGGCTTTCCCTGGGACACGATCTGGGGTCGATCGTACCGGACTATTTCAAGGAGACCGGGGTCAAATTTCATTTTGTCTCGGGGCAGGACTACTTCAAAAGGAATCTGCGTCTTCTTAGATCGGGGCGCATTGACGGCTTTTTTGTGCCGACCTTTTCACATGGGCTTTATAAGCTTAAAAAAGACCATCTCTTGTCTGAATTTTCGATCTTGGAAATACCCGCCAAACCTTTAAAGCTGTATATCATTTTTGGCAAAAAGACAGATCCCCAGTTGATCAAAGCCGTAAATACCGCGCTAAAAAATCACGGTGATCAATACCTTAAAATGCTCCATCAGCTGCTATAAGATTACGTCTCACTTTGAGAAGAACAAGCCCTTCCTGGGCTGCTGTCTCTTCTCTAGACACCTCAAGCGCCCTTTATTCCCTTTTAGGTAGGCACAGAGATCGCATCTTTCCTTGATGGATTGACCCCCACAAGGAGAGAGAAATGAAAAAGCAGTTTAAACTGGCATTGGCCGTAATTATGGTTCTAGGCTCTGTGAAAGCCCTCGCAATGACTGATGAAGACATCATGATCATGAACACCGAGGGAAAAATTGAGGCCGCCATGGGCGAAGAAGGCTGCTCGACCTGCGAAAGATTTGATTTCATGGAAGGTAAGATTGAGGCGGCGGCGGCAATGAACATGAAATTCATCGTGCAAGACGCTCAAAAGAAGGTCTCTGAAATCAAAAAAATCGGGAATCTCATCGGCACCTCTATGGAGGACTCGCAAGGGCTTATCAAGTTTATTGGAGAAAAAGAACACTTTGCAGAACTTGCTCTTAGCGAAATGAAACGCATTGAAAAGGTCAGCGATTCTTTGTCAGGAGAAAATCTTTTTAACGCTCACTCAAGAATGATCAAACTTGCTTCTGAAATTCGCTCTTTAAATGAAGAAACTCAGATGACGGTTGATAAGATTCTTTCGGGCCGATAAATATAACTAAACTTAAATGCTTGCGGAGCCTCGATCCTCTCGAGGCTCTTTCTTTTTTTAACACCCTCTGACGATCCTAACGATGTGAGATCGTACTTCCCGCAGAGGCCAGCATCACGCAGACAATTGCAACCCACTGATGAAAACTTAAAGATTCCTGAAGAAATAAAAAGCCCATAAGAGTCGCCACAACCGGTTCTAAACTCATGAGAATTCCGAAGGACTTCATCGGCAGGTTTCGCAGGGCTTTCATTTCTAATGAATAAGGCAAAGCACTTGAGAGTATCGCCACCAAAATTCCCATCGGAAGCAAGAAAACATCTGCGATCTGTGATCCATTGAGAAGAATCCCAAAAGGTACGGTGACCATCGCAGCAAAAGCCATCCCCCAGGCCGTCACCTGAAGGCTGTTCCCAGACTTGGCCGCCGACTTTCCAAAGACAATATAGAGGCCCCAGAACAGCCCCGCCCCCAAAGCTAAAATCACCCCCGTCACATCCAAGTCTGAATTGTTAGGGGTCAAGGGCAAGATCAGATAGATGCCCATTGCCGCCAGTAAGACCCAAATCAGATCTACTATTTTTTTTGAAGAAAGCAGAGCCACGGCGAGGGGACCTATGAACTCTAACGCCACGGCAATGCCCAGAGGAATTTTTTCTAAGGCAAAATAGAAAAGCAGATTCATACACCCCAATGAGGCACCGTAGGCTGCAATCATAGGAACACTTCGCCAAGAAATCTTATGTTTCCATACTTTCGCAACAACCAGCAGAATCAAAGCCGAGAGCGAAACTCTCAATGCTGTCGTCCCAGCCGCCCCGGCCATAGGGAAAAGTTGCTTGGCGATGGATGCTCCATATTGAATCGAAAACATCGCCATAAGAATTAAGAGAATGGAGGATAACAGGGGTCGCCGCAAAAAATCTCCTTAGAGGCTGTTAGAAATCTAACAGGTGCGCGCGCTGTCGGTCACTCAAGGTCATCTTAATCTCATCATGAGATTCAACGGCTCTAAGTACTTGATACTTCGTCGATGAATTCTCAAATTCGATCAGGCGCCGTGGCACGCTCCTCGCAATGAGTGTAGGTATACCGCTTGTTGCA
>JAHRXB010000120.1 GCA_019104905.1 Bdellovibrio sp. | reverse complement strand
TTTAGCAAACGCTTGGTTTCAGCCACTCACCCACCTCTCCGCGGTCGGTTTTCTCGACTGAGGATCCAAATTGCCATAGCCAGGCCCTTTAATCAAGGTATTGCCCTGCCTCTTTTTGTAATTTTATCAAGAATGCTTGATTTTTCCCTGGCCGCAGTCTATCAATACGTCTCTTTCACAGTGCACTCGTAGCTCAGCTGGATAGAGTACATGACTACGAATCATGTGGTCAGAGGTTCGAATCCTCTCGAGTGCACCATTTTTTCCCCCTCATTTTATCGCTAGACCTAGTTCAACTCGCCGAGTTACAACTAAAGCATGAAAATTTCATTTTATCTCAAAATTGGCGTGATGTTGATTTCGTTTGGGGCCGTTTTATATGCGATCCAGGCCCTGCGTTCACGGGATGTAGCCAATAAAATTTCAGACCCTCAAAGTGCCTTGGGGATTTTAATTGGCAGTGACTATCGACCCTTGAATTGGTGCCCTGCGGATACCGTCAAAGTCGAAGTCTATTCTTTTCAGGGAACTCTTCTTAAAACTTTAAACTCCCCCGAGGATCTCAGTGCCGTCTGTGAAGTTATGATGGGGGCCTTTTCTAGCGAGGGAATTGAGGAAAAGGCCTATCGCCAGCGCCTGGTCGCCATCGACGCAAAGGGTGAAAACAAGATTTTGCAGCAACACGAGGGGCGCCCCATCTTTCGCGTCCAGGGAATGCCATTTAGCTCCCCCATGTTAGAAAAGGCTCTGGTCAGGATTGAGGCTCCTTAGGAGAAATCTGTTTGACAAGAAAAGCACAAGGCCCTAATTTAGCCTCTCACCGAGTTCAGAAGTAGCTCAGTCGGTAGAGCAAGCGGCTGTTAACCGCTGGGTCGGGGGTTCGAGTCCCTCCTTCTGAGCCAATCTTTTAGATTGTGATTAAGAAAACCAAGTCCCAAAGGCTTGGTTTTTTTATTTTTAAAGCTCGAAAACTTTAGATTTTTGACTCCCTTACTGTCTCAAAGTGATCAACTAATTACGGCTCAAACTGACACAAATGGTCCCCCCGGCACCCTCAAACTCAATATATTGCAGATAATCCATCTTTTGAAGGGCACGGGACTTGTAAAAAGAGTCCTTGGAAATTCGGACGTTTGTTGGAGGAGCCATGCGCTTTCTTAAATTTTTACCCCTTATCGCCTTCTGGTCGATGACGGCCTTCACTCTCAAAGCGGGAGCCGAGGTGAAGAGCTATCGCGAATGGAAGACGGAGAAGGTTCAGGTCGCTCAGAATAAAATTTCTTCGATCAAGGCTCAAATCGACGTGAAAAGATCCCTTCGCCTTATGGCTCAAGGAATGGACCCCAATCTTGCGCAGAGGAATTCATTAGAGGCGGTGTCCTCTGGTGATATGTCTGTGGAAAAACTAGAGCGGCAGCTTCGCCAGGATACCTATGAACTTGAAGTTGCGAAGGACCTCTCTGTGACCGACTATTTTGTGGGTTATTTGACCAAAGTACAGGATAAGAAATCGGCCTTTAACGAAGTTGCAGGTAAATTGTCCCCCGAAGAGGTGGCAGAACTCATGACCGCCTATGCGAATTCGGTATTTGGAGCCCACGCCTCGGATCTGCCTGTCAGTGCCACAAATGTTGGCAAAGACCCTATTAAGTAAGTTCCTGAAAATTCTGAAATTATTCGGCGTGTCGCAAGATTTTTAGGACACCCGACCTTGACTTAAAATCCTGCCGATTCATATTAGCTCCGTTAATAACAAACGGAGGCAATACTATGGCTAAGAACGAAATTGGCGTTCGTCCCCTTCACGATAGAATTTTGGTTCGCAGAATGGCGGAAGAAGAAAAAACCGCAGGCGGACTTTTCATCCCTGATACGGCAAAAGAAAAACCACAAAAAGGTGAAATCATCGCGACTGGAAAAGGACGTGTGACTGAAGACGGAAAGATCCTTCCGTTGGAAGTGAAAGTGGGCGACAAAGTGCTTTTCAGCAAATACGCAGGCACAGAGTTGAAGCTTGAGGGCGCTGAGTACCTAATGATGCGCGAAGAAGACATCTTGGGTGTCTTTAACTAATTCTTTTTTAAGTAATAAATAACGGAGATAAAAATGAGCAAGGTAATTACATTCTCAGAAGACGCTCGCGCTCACATCCTTAAAGGTGTGAACACTTTGGCGAATGCAGTAAAAGTAACTTTGGGACCTAAAGGTCGTAACGTTGTTATCGATAAATCTTTCGGTTCGCCTTTGATCACTAAAGACGGCGTAACTGTGGCAAAAGAAATCGAATTGGAAAACAAATTCGAAAACATGGGCGCTCAGATGGTTAAAGAAGTTGCTTCTAAGACCAACGACGAAGCCGGTGACGGAACGACGACGGCAACAGTTTTGGCTCAAGCGATCTATCGCGAAGGCGCTAAACTTGTTTCTGCGGGCCACAACCCAATGTCTATTAAGCGTGGTATCGACAAGGCTGTTGCCATCGTTATCGACGAATTGAAATCTATGTCTAAGCCAGTAAAAGGCTCTAACGAAGTCGCTCAAGTTGGAGCGATCTCTGCAAACAACGATAAAGAAATCGGTCAAATGTTGGCAGACGCGATGGATAAAGTCGGCCGTGAAGGCGTGATCACTATTGAGGAATCTAAAACAGCTAAAACAGAAGTGACAGTTGTTGAAGGTATGCAATTCGACCGTGGTTACCTTTCTCCATACTTCGTTACGAACGCGGAAAGAATGGAAGCTGTTCTTGAGAACGCTTATGTTCTTGTTTACGACAAAAAAATCTCTTCAATGAAAGACATGATCGGAATTCTTGAAGGCGTTGCAAAACAAGGTCGTCAATTGTTGATCATCGCTGAAGATGTTGAAGGCGAAGCATTGGCAACTTTGGTTGTGAATAAACTTCGTGGCACTTTGCACATCTGTGCAGTAAAAGCTCCTGGTTTCGGTGATCGTCGTAAGGCGATGCTTGAAGACATCGCGATCTTGACTGGCGCGAAGGTGATCTCTGAAGACATCGGTCGTAAGCTTGAACAAGCGACTGTGGCAGATCTTGGTGTTGCAAAACGCATCGTTGTCGACAAAGACAACACAACTGTGATCGATGGCGCTGGTAAAAAAGCCGACATCACAGCTCGCGTTTCTGCTATCAAAGCTCAGATCGAGGAAACTTCTTCTGACTATGATAAAGAAAAATTGAAAGAGCGTTTGGCGAAATTGGCTGGCGGCGTAGCTGTTATCCACGTGGGTGCTCCTTCTGAAGTTGAAATGAAAGAGAAAAAACACCGCGTAGAAGATGCGTTGAACGCAACTCGCGCTGCGGTTGAAGAAGGTATCGTTGCGGGTGGTGGTACTGCTTTGCTTCGCGCTTCAACAAAAGTTGATAAGTCTAAATTCTCTGAAGAAGAGCAATTTGGTGCTGTGATCATTAAGCGCGCTTGTGAAGAGCCTATCCGTCAAATCTCTGCTAACGCAGGCCTTGATGGCGCGATCGTTTTGGATCGTATTCTTCAAAACAAGTCTGTGACTTGGGGATTCAACGCTTACTCTGACGAATACACTGATCTTATTAAAGATGGTGTTATCGATCCAGTGAAAGTGGTTCGTTGTGCGTTGACGAACGCAGCGTCTGTGGCGTCTTTGATGCTGACGACTGAAACAATGATCGCAGAAGCTCCTAAGAAAGAGACTGCGGCTCCTGCAATGCCTGACCATGGTGGTATGGGCGGCATGGGCGGTATGATGTAATAAAGCCTGCGACCCGCTCGGGTCGCGGCAACATCCATCGCGGAATCTTTAAAAAGATTTCCTAAAAAGCCTGGGATTTAAACCCCGGGCTTTTTTATTTGTCTCATTGAGTTTAGAACAAGTACTGAACTCCACCCATGAGGGTTGTGAGTTTGTGACTGGCGCTGGTGGCGGATTCCGTACGTTGACCCGTTCCACTAAAATCAGAGTTGTAGTTCTCTAAAAGAATTTCGCCGCGAATTTTAAAGCGGGTTTTCATTTTATAATCCACAAAGAAGCTAAACGCATTGATCTTGTTGTCTGAAGAGGCGCCGCTGCTTTTGCTTTCGCTTAAAGCGCTATTGAGGAAGAAATCAAGTTTTCCTCCGATGTCCACCGGAACTTCCTCTGAAATGGGAAACTGACCCGCAAGACTGATCATGAATCCACCGTACTTCATCGTGGTGAAGGCTGTGGGCGTGCTGTCATCCACGGTAAAGTTGGTATTCAGGTACCCGGCGGCAATTTGAAGTTTGGGTCCAAAGAAATCGTTGGTAAGAAGAAAATTGTATCCCAGGTTCACACCATACTGACCCAGGGCCATGTTGAGTTTGCTGGGCGAAGAGCCCGCCAAGTTGTTATCAATAGAGAAAACGGACTGTCGCAGCTGAAGGCCCACATACCATTCAGGGTTGAGCCACAGTTCTCCGCGCGCCATGATGTTGGGGGCTAGATTATTGCTCCCACTGATAGACCCTGAAGTCACTAGCGTCGCGTTCTGGGTATAGTTAGACAGGCCCGCCATCAGTTCAATTTTTCCAAACTGCGGAGGCATGGTGGGGAGCCACTCTTGGGGCTCTTCGCCGAACGCAACGTCTTTGTCCGGGCGAGTGGTAATATCTTGAAGAACTTTGCCCGAAGGGGTCGTCACGGGCACAGAGTATTTCACAAACTCATCAGGCATCACTTTAGAGCCGACACTGATCACGCCAGGTTCTTTTTCCATTTCAACATAACCAAAGCTGAGATAGGGCTCGACCTTAAAAAGTTTCACGCGGCCCAAAACTTCTTTCTCAGTGCTGATCATAAATTTCAACTTGGGGTGACGATTGATTTTAATAATCTGTACAACAGAAACACGGCTGTCTGGCTTTAGGCCATAAGCGCTGCCCAGGTTCAAGGTCACTTGTTGACCTCGGCGACTGAGAATTGTTGAACGAAAGGGCATGCGATATTTGAGATTCTCAAAGAGTTTTTTTACTTCCGCACGGATTTCGGCAGTTTCAAAACCCTTGTAGTCCGTGAGGGACTCTTGGAGAAGAGGTAGGCCTTCTCGTCCCACAAACAATGTCAAAGTGATCGAGATGCCGCGAGGGCCGCGAATAATTTTTGAGGTGAGAGCGGCTTCGCTTTGGGCTGCTTGCAAAATGTTTTGAACATCCTGGGGACGTTCATCCAAAATCTCGGATTTAATTTTTAAATCAGGGGGGAAGTTGGCAAGAGACCACTGTTTGTCGTCGTTCAAAAGTTGTCGAAGTTCGTCTTCAACAGGTTTCGCGTAGATTCCTCCAACATTGTCTGTGGTTGGGACCAGAACAATGGACTTGATGGCTAGATCTTGATCCACAGCGCTGATGTATGCATTCTGGGCGTTGGTCTGGGCCAGCGCGGCGAGGGATATTGAAATGAAACAAGACGCGACGAGGAAAAATCTAAGAAGAAATGATTTCATAAAATAATTCTGCCCTGCCTCGGAAAACTCGTCAATTTGACGTCAAGTAATTCGGACCGAGAGCCGAAAGAATTCTTATGACGTCGTCTCTTTCTTTTTTGATTGTTGCAGCTTTAATGACTTTGAGTCTTCCGACCTTTGCGCAGACAGGTCTTGAGGGGTTTTCCTCGGGCCGCTACGAGGTTCGCAAGTCTAAAGTTCCTACGAAGGGACGTCATCCTGCTTCTGAGGGCGAGGCCGGCGCTGTTGTGACGGATTCAGATGGTCTTAAGGTCCGAACCTTGAAGGCCAGTGAGCTTGCCGCCGAGGAAAAAGTTCGTAAAGAGGAAGAACAAAAAAAGTTGGCAGAAGAGAAAAAGCAAGAAGCTGAAAAGGCTGCCGCAGTGCCGGCTCCTAAAGAGGTCGAGGTTGAGGTCCAGGAACCCACGATCAGCGAGCAAGCAGAAAGTCTTTTTTCAAGTAAGGCTGAAAAGATCTACGACTTCTATCGCGAACAGATACATCCTGATGATATCAGAAACAACCGAGTGGAAATTGATCTGACACCCGTTGTGTCCTATACGGATTCGCAGTCCAACTACTCCTTTAGAGACTATCAAAGTTTTTTTAATGCCTTAAAGATCAAATCGAATGTTTGGTTCACGCCGCTGATCGGTGTGAGCGGACAGATTATGTTTTCTCTGGCTGCGGATGTGGACTCTTTGGCTGCCGACAAATCGCGAATCCCTGCAAAGTATGAATTCGTAGACTTGGGAGTGAACTTTAGAAAGTTCTTTGGGGTTTCACGAAAATCGAGCTCTGTGGAGTTTTCGGTGCTTTATAGCGATAACAAGATGACTGTTCCTAGTGATAACACCTCACGGGCGCGTTTGAAGTCTCAAGGGTTTGGAATGGGTCTCAAAGCACGTATTCCGACATCGGCAAACTATTCTTGGGTGGTGGGTGGAACCTTCTTCCCCCGTTTGCAGCATACGGAATCAGCGACGGGCGTAGCAATCAGTTCTGGGTCCCCCGAGGAAAGCATCCGCATTGGCCTTGATCTGGGGGGCGAGTGGAAGTTTACTCGCGAAGGTCAGATGATTTGGAATCTAGGTCTCAGTGCTGAACGCAATGTCTTTGATGGCGCTGCCGGCCTTCCAGACCCAAGTACAGGATCAACGCCGTCGAACGTGAGCGTGACAAATTCGTTGTACATGTTCTCCCTAGGCTATCGTTGGGGCCACTAAAATCCGCTAATCAAAAGTTTCTATAAATCCTATACTAAAGCGTATGAACATACGTTTTGCCATCATTGACGATGCTGCATTTTTGCGTGAACTGGTGAAGAACATTGTGACTTCTGCGGGTGGCACGTGTGTCGGCGAAGCGGCCAATGGGGACGAGGGTATTTCTCTTATTCAGTCTACACTGCCCGAGCTTGTATTTTTAGATATGGTGATGCCTCTTCGTAATGGGATTGAAACCGCCAAAATTCTTAAGGAGCTTCACCCTGAAATTAAAATCATCGGGTGTTCGACAATAGATCAAGAGGTTCTGGTGCAGAAAGCTCTGGAGTCCGGATTTGATGACTACGTCACGAAGCCATTTAGCAAAGAACAAATTATCAACGCCATCTTTAAAGTATTACCGCATCTAGGAGAATCCACTCATGGAAGAACTTAAATTTGTACTAAAGTGCTTTTGTTTCACAGCGCTTTTGATTGTGCTTATGCAAGTGAAGGTCGGTGGAGCTTCCATTGAAGCGCATTCGTTTCGATGGCTGCAAAGATCAACGGTCTCTCAATATATTCAAAGTGCCGCGGCCGGCGGGGCTATGGCGATTCGCAATCTTGGGCAAACCTTGAAGGATGGCGTAGCCAGCACTGTGGATGGTTTCCAAGAAGGCGCCCACGAAAAGGCGATCCGCTAAAGGTTGTTTTTCAAAAGGAAATGGGAGAGCAACTGGGGGGATGTCGCTCTCCCTTTTGGGGGCTTGTGTTTTCGGGCTCGATCTAGCGAACGCCGGATTTAAGTTTTGACTGACCAGTTTGCGTCGTGTTTTTAGCAACCTGTACTTTTACGGGGTTGGTGTTTTTAAAGAGATCATTTGTAGAAGAAACAACTCGATGAGAGCACTTCGGGTTTGCCATTGCGAAAGATGTAAATGTAATAACCGACAATGTGGCAGCCGCTTTCAATATTTTAGTCATGTAAAACTCCTTTAAAGAGAGTAATAAAAATATAAATACTCACAGGAGATCTATTGCATCGCTCATGCCAGGGGGGGTGTTTTATTTTGATACATTAAGAGGGAACTTAGGGAGATTTCAGGGGAAAATAAAAGGGCTTTGGATGTCCAAAGCCCCTTTTAGGTTATCGTGTGACAAATCTTTAGACAGGTTTAACGAGTACCCTCTTTAACCGTCTCTTTGGCGCCGCCCACGTCAGTTCCAGAACCTTTGGGTCTGAAAGTAGTATCATCTCCCAAGCGAGTGTGCTTCATCCGCGCTAAACATTCTGGACAAATTCCAGGTGCCGCGACGTCAGCCTCATAGGGCTTTGTAGATTGGGCCTCATTAGGGTCTTCGCCCGGATTTACTGTTCTTTTGGAGTCACCGTCCTGAGCCCAGGAGGAGGTGCCTACTGCGGAAAAACCGAGAGCCATCAAAATGGAAAGAGCTAAAAGTCTTTTCATAAATTCACCTTCTCCTTTATAGATATAGTTCCGCAGTTGCGGGGGCAATGATATCTAGCAGGTTGTTGAATGTACTTGCAACTTGCATTGCGACGGAAGGACCTTCTTTACTGTCCACTTTGTTGATTTCTCCGTTTGGCTTATAGCTAACAACGATGGTTCCCAATCCTGGGCGGGTGACAACAGAAGGCTTGCCATAGCGTTCTTCGTATTCAATTTTCACAACCTTTTTGGCTTGATCGGTGATTGTGGCAATACGTCCTCGATTGTCGTAGGTCATATTAATCTTTTGGCCATCACTGTTTTGTGCGAAAGCAAGATTTCCTTTTCCGTCGTACTTAAACTGAGTTGTTTTAACTGAGACTTTCTGTCCTTTTTCGTTGAAGAAAGTACTGCTGACGGCGCTGACCTTTTTGACTTTAGGATCGTACTCAAACGCCATTCTTAAGTTCGGAGCGGCTTTGACCTTCACAAGTCCATCGGGATAGTACTCGTAAGACACGCGATCGGCGTTACGACGAATAGAGACAGGCTTTCCAAACACCTCATGGTAAGTGATGTCAGTGACGTTGCCACCCTCCGTGGTCATCACTCTTTGCAGATAGTACTGACCATCGGCACGTTGTTGATGCCAGAACTCGTATTTATTTTCAGCCATCACCTCTTTGCCACAAGTCTTCTTCACAGATGACCAGTAGTGGTTCTTAGGATCATTGGGAGAGAATTCATATTTGTACGACTCAAGGCACTTTTCGCGGTTTGCAAAGGCCACGACCCAGTCATTCTTTTTATCGTACTTGATGGCGATAAAAGTTTTATCTGGCCAGGTGGCTTTAGTCAGATTGTGAAGCTCATCGTATTCATAGGTATAGGTTTTCAACCAAGCGTTTTTAACCAAAGAAAGATCGTCCAGATTTGCGAACTTATATTCAGCCATCAAACCGTTGGGTCCGACGATGGATTTCACTTTTTTATTTTGATAGTATTTGAAACTCAAACGACGGCCGTTATTGTCTTGAATGGAGGCAATCACGTCTTTGTCATACTCAAACTTTAAGAAGTTCCCGTTCTTGTCGTAAATATGAGTCATCTTGCCCTGAGGGCTAAAGCGCTGGGCACTGCCATCGGGAAGATTGCGCGTGTAGTAAGTTTTGTTGAAGATAAAATGCTCAACCTCGCGACCATTGGCATAGAACTTTGTGCCCTCGCGAACGGGCACGGAAATGCCGTATTGCGAAGCATATTCAGAGCGAAGGCTGTCATCCTCAAGAAGTTGAGTTTTAAGATTGTTCAGATAAGTCTCTGTCAATCCCACTTTCTTTTCGGCCTTCATCTTGTTAATGATTTGAGCGATTGTTCCTTCCACCTCTTTGCGAGTCACCTCGCGAGGAGAGAACGTCACTTCCAGACCACCGCCGCACTCTTTTACTTTGATGTTTCCTTCGGCGTTGACCTCCATGGAGGTTTCGAAATCAGAACACCATCCGAATCCGAACATTCCATTGAAAAGAGAACGGCTGTTATAAGTGCGCACGATCTTCAGATCGTAACCACTTCCGGGAACATCCATGTCAATCCATGTATTTGAGTAGTTGGCATTTTTCATATCCACAAGAGCAAACGCTTGTGCTGAAAAAAGAAAAGCGAACGCCAAAATTGCTTTCTTCATTATCAATACCTCTTCCTTGAAACTGACAAACTACACTTTAATGGTAACAATCTTTTTAATTATTACGCCACCGATTATTTGAAGGCCAAGCATCACGAACAACAACACTAGACCTAAGGTTGTGTTAAACATGGGCTTGATGAAAGCGGGATCCACCATAAAGAAAACGCCCATAAGGATGAACGGAATCATAGTGACGATAATTCCCTGCATAAGTCCCTGAGCGGTGAGAGCCTGAATTTTTTTCTCTACCTTTTGTCTTTCGCGAATCGTTATGACGATGGTCTGGAAAGTTTCGGCCAAGTTACCGCCGGTTTCTTTCAAGATGTTGATAGAGGTTACGAACATTTGTACGTCAGGACGTGGAATGCGATTACCTAAGTCGTTGAGCGCGCTTTCAAAACTATCACCAACTTGCATTTGATAAAGGACTTGTGAGAACTCTTGGCTGATGGGGTTTCCCATGATCTCAACCACACGTTTCATGGATTCTTGGGGATTTGAACCAGCCTTGATTCCGTTCGCCATGATCGTGAGACCATCCACCATTTGATCGACAAACTTGGTGCAGCGCTGTTCATAAGTCATTCGAACCAATAGGAGCGGAAGCTGCCATCCCGCCACCGTGATGGAGGCACCAAAAAAGAACCCCAAAAGAACATTGGGCCAAAACGCCAAAAAGGCGAGGGCACCGACGCCGAAACTCATCAACAAGATTAGGATTGTGATCTTCTTTTCGTTGACGTCCATTCCCATCAAGCGAAGGATTTTGATGACCTCATCTCTTTGCCCCAGGCTGCGCTTGTGAAGCCAAGCAATCGCCTTATCGGCCCAAAGGATGACAAGGACAAAAACGCAGATACCAAAAAGAGGGATCATGACCCATTCGTTAAAGAGAAAGCTCATGTGTTACCCCGACTTTTTCACCGGACCGACACCAGGCATTTTAGGCATGGCGGCTGCAATCGGGGGTTTGGCTCCCGCTGCAGGTGTTCCGGGCGAGTTGGTGTTTGGATCATTGGCGAAGATTTCACGAGGAATAACGACGCCTTTGTCACTGAGCTTTTGAATGAAGCTAGGAATTGTTCCCGTTGCCTGGAAGATTCCTTGAATCTTTCTATTTTTGTCATAGCCGGTTTCTTTAAAGCGGAAAATTTCCGCCAAAGTCACAACGTCCCCTTGCATGCCCGCGACTTCGGTGATGCTAAGGATTTTACGGCTCCCATCAGAAAGACGAGAAATCTGAACAATCAAATTCACCGCTCCTGAAATCTGTTCGCGAATGGCGCGCACGGGAAGTTCCATTCCTGACATCATACAAAGTGTTTCCAAACGAGCAATACACTCGCGAGGACTGTTGGCGTGAGTCGTCGTCATCGAACCATCGTGACCTGTGTTCATCGCCTGCAACATATCCAAGGCGGCACCGTCACGGCACTCACCCACGATGATACGGTCAGGACGCATACGCAGGGCGTTCTTAATAAGGTCACGGATGCTTACGGCATTGTTTCCCTCCATGGAAGGAGGGCGTGTTTCAAGGCGTACGACGTGCTCTTGTTGCAATTGCAACTCGGCCGCGTCCTCGACAGTAATGACCCGTTCATTGGAAGGAATAAAGGTAGAAAGCATGTTCAGCAGAGAGGTTTTACCAGAACCAGTACCGCCGGAGATCACAACGTTAAGTCCGTTTTCAACGCAAATGCGTAGAAAGTCGATCATGTTTTTGGTGACGCTTCCGTAGTTGATATATTTTTCTGGTGTGATACCGCCCTTTTTAAACTTACGAATTGTCAAAGCGGGTCCGTCAATGGCTAAGGGCTCAATCACTGCGTTCACACGCGAGCCGTCTTTTAAACGAGCGTCCACGTACGGAGTAGAGTCATTAATCTGACGTCCCAGGGGTGTTACGATCCGTTCGATGATACGACGAAGGTGATCGTTAGAAGTAAATGTCACGGGGCTCAGCTGCACCTTACCACTTTTTTCGATAAAGATTTTCTTAAAGCCATTGACCATGATCTCTGAAACATCCGAATCTGCAAGCAGATCTTCGAGGGGACCTAAGCCCAAGGCCTCTTCCAGTACTTCCTTGATAATCTTGGAACGCTCTTCGCGAGCGGTGTCTGGAGCTTCGCGATCTACGATCAAGGTGATTTCTCTTTTGGTTTTTTCGCGAACTTCTTTTTCTTTGTTTTCATCTTGTTTGGTGTCGACCAAAAGCTTCTTAAGGTCCACAGTGCGAATCAATTCGTTATGCACGCGAATTTTAAGCAGAGTGCGCGCATCCATTCCGGCCACAGGTAAAGCGGCGTTGCCACCCGCCGCAGGGTCTGCAGCAGGAGCCGCAGGCTTGGGGCGCGAAAGGGTTTTCAGCCGTTGCAGAACTCCACCGGTCAATTTTCGAGCGACGTCATAATAAGCCGCCGTGACGGGTGCTTTCGGTGCGGCAAGAACAAAAGGAGTGTACTTCTGCAAAGCCATCATCGACGTGGCTTCGTCTTGCGGAATAATTCCTAAAAAGGGAAGTTGCAGTTGGTTTGAAATTGTCTGAGGTGATAAGCCCGTCGGAGAAGCCTTATTGATGACCAACTGAAACATGTCCTTGGGAAAGGTCGCCGAAAGAAGTTCGTTGATCAAACGTTGAGTTTGAGTCACTACCAGAACTTCAGGGCTGGTGACGATCATGATGGCCGTGGCTTCCTGAAGAACAGCCATCTGAGCAGGACCCAAATCAGTTCCCACATCGACAACGATAAACTTGAAAGCGCGACTGAAAAATTCTAAAAGTTTTCCCAAAAGATCCGGAGAAATATTCAAAGATTCTTCGGGGCCTCGGACCGCACCAAGATAAGCAAGGCCTGAC
Source organism: Bdellovibrio sp. (assembly GCA_019104905.1). Taxonomy (GTDB): domain Bacteria; phylum Bdellovibrionota; class Bdellovibrionia; order Bdellovibrionales; family Bdellovibrionaceae; genus Bdellovibrio. The sequence goes on along the minus strand of JAHRXB010000120.1, from coordinate 15,869 downwards.
TGGTGCATGGTGACCAGTGAGTTCATAGGTTGAGAGTTTAACGAGCCTTGGAAGTTGGCGAGTTCTTTGAGGGTTTTTTGAGGTTTGATCCCCATAATGACGTTTTGATCGCCGACACTTTTTCCGTCAGCATCAATGAGGAGCACTTGTGCACGCAGTTCTGTCATGAGGGTACAAGCAAAGTTCGCCGCAAAGACGCTCTTACCAACGCCGCCCTTACCGCCAACCACCGCGATGAGATTACAATTCGGATTAATAGCCAATGCAGACCTCCATTTCCTTTATCGGCTGGAAGGGGAGGTCCGTTTACGAGATTTTAGTCGCGTAAACGGAACTTCTTCTTAATTTGCTCGGCCCCAGAGCTCGCAGAAGTTTTCACGATGGGAGTCACAAAGACCACAAACTGGCTTTGTTGTTTGATGAAGTCTTTCGATGCATACAAGCTGATAATAGGGTTCTTTTGTCCGGCAGGACGATTGTACCCTGTTGAAGTCGAGTTACGAATCAATCCCCCGACCGCCGCACTTTGACGATCGCGAATGGTCACGGAACTGGACATCTGGTTTTTACTCACAATCGGAGCTCCGAGGGGTGTGTTTCCAAGCAAGCTGGAGACCTCAAAGTTCATATCCATTTGAACACTTCCAGATTTTTCACCTAAAAGCGTGGGAGTGATGGCGGTAACGATACCCACGGACGCAAAGGCGGTCCCTTGAGTGCCATCCTTCCCGATCACGGGATAAGGTTGGTCTGTCACTTGTTTGATTTCACCCTTTTTTCCATCTTCGACAATCAAACTAGTACTTTCTAGAACGCGTGCATGGCCATGTTGTTTTGCCCAATTCAATTTAGGCAAAAGATTGGAAACGGTTCCAGTGATCGTGCTCACCACGCCTCCAGGACTGTCGCCGCCGGTTTGGAAAGTGAGTTGCGAGTTGTCACCCAACTCCGGAGTGAATTGGAACTTAAAGGCCTTTGAATAGTCCTTGGCAAGTTCCACATAGTGAACCACCAATTGAATCATTTTTGCTGGCGGCTTCGGAGCGGCCTCTTTAATTTGAATGAGGTTAATAACCCCGTCATTCAGAGGTCTTCTTTTTTTAATAGGTCCGCCGTCTTCTGCCGCATCAATAACGATGTCAGGAAGATAGGTCTTCGCAATGATCTCAGCGCGTTTGGATTCTTCTTCGCTGTTAGCCCAGCCTTGCAAAATGATTTTATCATTCACGGCGCGGACTTCGATTTCCGGATTATTGATATCGCGAGCGATAAACTCCGCAATCTTCTTTTGCGCCAGAGGGCTTAATGTCACAAGGGAAGAAGCCTGATCTCCAAACTGTTTTACCACGTTGAAGATTCGAGCCAGATCCTTGGGCAGAAGAATCTGACCATCGACGACGACTTTATTGTTCACGATTTTGATGTTGATGCCTTCGATGTCACCTAAAAGGGCGCGCATCTCGCGGACCACTTTGTCCAGTTTACTTTTCTTTACATCAATACGGAACTCGGCCACGACTTTGCCGTTGCGTTTGTCATGAATAGTCAGTGTGGCAAAACCCTCTGCGCGAGGCGTGAAGCGCATGATATTCAAGTCTTTTGCGTAAGCGGCGGTGACAATGCGTCGGAAGTCGCCTTTAAATTCAATGCTATCAGGAAGAGGTGGCAATTTTTCGTCTTGTTCGATCCCCAAGGTCAGATTGATGAACTTGCGAGAACGATAGACGCCGGTGCCTTCATCTGGCGTTACAGAGGAGGGTTCAGCCACAAGCTCTTCCTGGGCACTGGCCATGTGTCCACACGAAAGGCTGAGGAGTAGTCCTGCTAAAATAAAATGTTGTTTCATACCCATTCCCCCTGAGTGACCCATTTACAAAGTTTGAAATCCGTTGCCACGAGGTTGTTGTGCTGGCGGCGCCGGAGCTCTTTGCTGTGCTGGTGGCGCATATCCGGGTCTGCTTGGCGGCATCGCAATCGGCGCGGCAGCGGCCGGCGCTGCGGGAGGCCCATCCAAAGAGACCACAGGTTTTCCTAAAACAGAATCTGATGTCGAACTTGGCAAACGAGGCGGAACAGTTCTGTCGCTGGGATTTCTCAGTGCGAAGAATAGATTTCCCGGAGCTGTTGAAAGTATATAGAAAAGATCTTGCGCCTCTTTGGGAGTCGCTTCAACCGTGATTGTGGTGTACTTCGTGTCTCCGGTCAGGGCAATTTGCGTTAGATTTTTTCCCGTGGAATCGAGCTCAAACATACGGGGAATGTTATTCACAACACTGACTCCCGTAGCCAACACGACAACATCTGAAAGCATTGTGAAAACTTCACGACGTTGATTGACGCCTTTTCCGGTGTCAACGGCAGCGAAAATATCCACACGGTCTCCGGGGCGAATAAGTTTTGCAACCCCGCGCACTTCATCGACGGGGATGGTCACAGCGCGTTTGCTGGGCGCCACTTGCAAAGCAATCCCTGTATCAGGACCCGGAGTCAGTAGATTATTTTTAACGATCATCTGGCCCTTACGAATGGGTACGGCGGCCACGTTCCCGATGATTTCATCGGGGATCGTGATGGAGTCGGGTTGAATAAAGTCTGCAGGCAACTCTTTCGTTTCAACCATGGTGTCATAGATCGTTTGCATCTCGGCGATGTCTTCTTTGGCGACCACGACTCGCTTTGTGGAACCAAAACGCTTGTCATATTCGGCCTTCTTTTCTTGGGAATAGCTGTACAGCAAGAAAGTCGCAAAGACCCCTGCCGCAATCGAAAGCCATAGATTTCTTGTCTCGTTAGATCCCATAAAGTCCTACTTCTTTCTAAGTTCCACACTTCGCGTTGAGGCAAATACCATAAGCTGTCTTAATCCAGATGGGATTCACACCCACAGTGGTGTTTCTTCCGTCTGGAACTTCCCGCACTTTTTGGTGGGTCCCCTTATCGGTACCTATCTGGTCTGCGGCTCTCTTTTCAAAACTCATAAAATCAATCAAACGGGAGGTGGCGGTCCAGGGAGGATTTCCACTTTTTCCCACGCTCTTTTCGGAGTTGGTTCCGTGGACACGCATTCCAATGGTTGCGTATTGATAGCTTAAGTCCACCTGTCCCTTGTTGCGGAAATAATTAAGATTGGATCGGTTATTAAAAGTTTCAAAGGCATAGTTGCGGGATGCAATGGAATTCAAGATGCCGGTATGGATGGCACCAAAAAATCCCAGCGAAAAGTTCACGAATAAAACAATAACGACCAGAATGGGGATCATCTCAAAGACCGCCATCCCTTTTTCGTTATTTAAAGTAGAGGACTTCTGTTTTTTTAACATCCGTTGTCCTCCATAGGAACGTACTTATTTTCGCCACTAGAGCCGAGCAGCTTAAAGCGTCCGGACTCAAGATTGAGAATATTTGTGTAGCGAGGTTTTACCTGCAATTCCCAGCATTCTTTCTGAGTGGGTTCACGAATGAGGAATCCAGTGATTTTGGCTGAAAATCCTTGGCCGTCTTCACTGGTAGAGCCTAAAAAGGCAATTTTCAAATTTAGAATTTTAGGTTGAAAGTCAAAACGAACACCGACTTGAGGGGCACGATCTGCCGTTGCCGGATAGTCTTCATCAAAGTTACGACCATTCGGACCGCCTCCGCGCACGTCGATATCGTCAGAGAGTTTGAACCAACCACCACCTGCGGAACTATTAAAAAGAGGTTTTAAGATGGGGTTATTTACCAGTTCTTTGTATTTGTCTTTAGCAAGCTGCTCTTGTTTATCTTGATCGACGTGGCCCGCGGCATGGGCACGTGCTGAAGAAAAGGCGATATACTGCGCCACCTCAGCCATGGTGAGCGTGAAATTCAGAGAGAACAGGATAATACATAAGCCTGCGCACAAGACGAGCGCAAAAATAAACTCTGTGGAAATCATCCCACGAGAATTTTTTAACGGCTTAAAGGGTCCTCTCAAAGTTTTCATATCTCCCCAAAATTAATGATTGGGATCCACTGTCACGGATCGTTCGATTTGGTTAGGATGAAGCTTGCGAGCCTTGTCGGGAGTTTCCCAAACGCCCGCCTCGATCATGCCAGCCACTTTCTGCCAGGGGCCGCCGATCATCTTCGCCAAGAATTTTCCTTCACGAAGCTGATTTGTGCCCCACAGAAAAAATCCAATGGTTACAACCATCATTAGGACGGTTTCGATGACAAACTGACCCTTGTTATTAGAAATAACGGGTTTCATTTGTCCTCCTCCCAACCAATGTGATTGCCCCCAATAGGTTTGAAACCATCGCCTGTTGCCAATTGTTGCTCAATCCGCGCCCCTAATCTGGGACCAGACTCTTTAAATGCTTTTGCCGGAGCTGACATAAAAGCTTTCAGTCCGAAAAAAAACACCGCAAAAAGCAACAGGACGTACTCTATGGTCATCGAACCTCCAAATCGGAGAAGCCGATACTATTGGCTTACAGAACCAATCATTCCCTGTAGCTCTTGAATTTTAGAGCTGACAGTGCTTTGAATTTGGCTCTTAAACATGATTACCAACGCAACCACGACAACCAATAACAAGATGTACTCGGTAGCACCTTGACCTGATTGATTTTTCAATAGTTTCTTAGAAAAGTTACTGAACTTCTTCATAGATGTTCCCCCTTAAACACGATATCGGCTAATTTTGGGATTCTCTTTAGAGGACGGGCCAGAAAATGACGGGAGAAAAAGCCGTCTCATTATGAGACCTGCGAGGAGAAAACTCGTTCCTCACCCTCAACGCTGTCGAAATTCTTGTCGCCAGGACCTTTAGACAGGTTTCATTCGAGTTTTAAGGGAAATTGTTAATTAAATAGTCGGTTTTAAAATTTGAATCGGAGTCAGAAATTGAAAAGGATATTTATGGACCTTCGTTGGGCCCAGCTATTGACGAAGGTCCTAAGACTGCTTAGATTGGGCTTTAGGAGACCCTCAGCATGCCAAAACAACTTGTGTTCCTTTATGCCTTTTGTGTCGTCATTCTTTTTCTAGTGAACGTCGCAGTATCTTAAGGGCTTTGACGCTGTAAAAGAACGTATCCGTTCTCTGAGAAAACGGTTTTAAACCGATATTCTGTCTGCATTTTTCCAATCAAATTTGAAGACCGACTTTGTGACAAAATCACAAAGCAAGGTGCCGTTGTTGAGATCAAAGAATCCGTTTGTGTCCCGTTCATGAAAGAAAGATAAGTTGAAAGGGCTTCTTTGGTGTAGGGGGTAATTCGTCCATCCATTAGCAAGGGATTGGTCGTCTTTAGAAGAAGAAAATGTCCCAGATTCAGGTCGTTGAGGATCGGGCATTGAGCTTGTTTTGAGTCTTCAATGTAGTTTGTAATTCCAAAGATGCTGGCCTCATCGAAGCGATGGGTTTCCTTAAAATAAGGTGAAAATCGAATCATGATAAAAGTGATAACCCCGAGCGCGGTCAAAGCGGCCCACGGGCTTGAGCTGGCTTTTTGGGCCGGTCGCTGGGCATACAAAGTCGTCCAGTGAGATAGAAAAACCGGCAGCGCAAAAAAAGCAAAAACACTGAGGCGAAGCCCCCCCAGGAGCGGAAGAAGAAGCAGAGGTGTGAAGGCAGATCGGAGTAAGTCTAAGTTCTTGGGCCGCGAAAAGAAAGCCAGATAGATCACTCCCAAAAAAAGCAGCCAGTAACAAATAAGCTGTGTGGGATATTCCCAAGATAACACTGAGATCCATTCAGAAATCCCAAGAAGTTCGCTGAATTCCTTGGTTTTGAAAACATAGGGATAAATTTGAAAACCGAAGGGGTTGATTAAGGTCGCAAGAAGAAGGCCGACAAAACCTGCGAGGTTCTGTCCTTGAAACCGCGGCCGTTGAAAGAGAAGCACCCATCCCGCCATGAGCGGCAAAAGAACAAAACTTCCATGCACATTGACCCAAAGAATTTGCAGAAGAATCAAAGTCCGCCAGTCCCGCCAAGTGAGGGTTTCCTTCGAGGAGGACCGTTTATCCAAAATAAGATAAGAGAAAATAAAAGGCAAAAAAGCCAGAAGAGCTGGGCGGGGTGAAAAGTAAGCCCCACTCCCAAGCCACATCAGATAGATGGTGGCACGTTCACCAAGGGTCCAAGGCCAGGCATTTTTAAAGATCGTCTTTGAGTAAACGACACCTAAAAGCACCAAAAGGACAAGGTGATGAAGATGCGCAACCGCAAAAAGATCCCCCAACCGATAAACCCCATAATAAATCAGGGAAAGAAGCCAGGCACTGGTGACATTATTGTCGGTGGGTAGGACGCTCGCCGTGTCCTGATAAAGGAAATGCCAATCACTCCAGAGATGTTTTCCGTAGCCAGTCCACAGCGCTGTTTCGCTGAGTTGCCAGGGAGTGATGATCATAAACGTGAGAGGGACGAAAAAAAGAAGCCATCGATTGAGAACTTGGTTCAAACTTGAACTGGTTATCACGCGATGGCCTTAAGATTTAGTTCTTCAAAGTATAAATGTCTGGATAATTTCTTCCGACTTCTTCAGAGTCCATGCCGTAACCAACCACATAACGATCATCAATCGTTTTTCCGATATAGTCCGCACGAATTGGCAGCTCACGACGAGCCGGCTTATCAAGCAAAGTCACAATTTTCAAAGAGGCTGGCGCCGAAGCAAAAAGGCGACTGCGTAGGAAACTCAAGGTGCGACCGGTGTCGATAATTTCTTCCACGATCAAGACGTGTTTGCCAGCAATATTCACCGAGATATCTTTGACGATTTTAATGGCGCCACCTTTTTCAACGGCCTGGACATGGACGAAATCCACTTGCTGCGGAAGATCCACCTTGCGCATAAGATCTGCGGTGAAGTGAACGGAACCACGCAAAGGGCAGATGAAGATGACTTCTTTACCCTCATAATCGCTTTCGATCTGTTCTGCGAGGCCCTCAACAAGTTCGTTGATTTCTTCGCTAGTTAAGAATGGAACCATTTGTTCTTTAAGTTGTGCCATGTTGCGCCTCTATTACAAGTCGATGGAAGTGATGCCTGCAGCTTGAGCCATCTTTAGATAGCGCAAGGCTTCGGGGTGTTGTGGGTCCCGAATAAGAATATTCTCCCACTGTTCAGTCGCTTCAGCAATATTGTTTGAGTTGTAATAGATAGCCCCCAGCTTTAGGCGAGCTGGAATAAGGTGGGGATATTCGCGGATCAAAGCTTTAAGGTCTTTGATGGCACGATCAGCTTGGCCTAATTGCACATACACTTCAGAAATACGCAAAGTGACTTCCGCTTTACGGCTGGAAAGCTTTTGTGCTTTTAAGAGTTGCTCAAGGGCTTCGTTATAACGTTTGTATTGATAATAAAGATCCGCCAACTCTTCATGTTTAGAGGCGAGCTTTTCATCGACGAAAGGATCTTGTTTGCCAGACTTTTTCTCAAGTTGAACTTGGGCATCCAGAAAGACTTGCTTTCCTTCATCGTATTTACCCAAGTCATTCAGGATGATGGAAAGTCCTACGCTGGCGTCCGTATAAGTGGGATCGATCTCTAAAGCACGGCGAAAAGTTTTAATAGCTTTGCTGAACTGACCCTTGTCATAAAAGATCGTCGCCAGCATTTGATAGACTTCGGGATTACGAGTGTTTTGCAGCAACATTTGATTCAAGATGGGTTCTGCCATCTTATAGTTGCCATTGATGAAATACCCTCTTGCTTCCGAGAGCATGTCGTCGTGCAGAGCATTCATTACTCGATCTCCTTTTCGGCGTCTTTCAATTCTTTGCTACCAGGGAATTCGCGAGCCAAGACTTGCTGATATTTTTTTGCCTTCGGAGAATCGCCGATCTTTTGCGCGCAGATGGCCGCGCGAGAAAGGGCTTTGGCGTCAAAGCCGAGACCTCGGAAGTTGTTGTAAAGTCCTTCGTAGCGTCCCAAGGCGCTATCGAAAATTTTGCGTTTGAAGTAGAAATCCGCAATGTACTCTTCTTTTTCTGCGAGCATTTTGATCGCAGCACTGCGCTTTTCTTTGGCTTCAGCAACGTGGGTTGAGTTCGGATATTTCTTAATAAGTTCAGACAGATTGAGGATGGCATCGTTCGCCAAAGTTAAATCACGATCAATGGTGGAAGGCAGTTGGTTATAGTAGCTCATACCAATACGGAACTGCACGTAATCAGATTGCGGGACCGTGGGGTGAAGTTCTTTAAACATCTGATAAGAGACTTGCGCCTCTGCGTAGGATTCTTGTTTGAAATAAACATCGGCGATCGCCAACTCTGATTTTGTCGCAAAGTTGCTATACGGAAATTTATTTTTTACTTCCGTGTAACGGCGAATCGCTTCTTCATAGCGTTCGCCTTGGTCATACTCTTCGGCAATAGCAAAAGCACCTTCCGGTGTGTTGGAGTTTTTCTCAGTGCTGGCGCAACCAGAAACCAAAAGTCCCAGGGCTGCGAGGATAGTTATGACTCGGAGCGTTTTTAGCATAGGAATAAATCATATTTTGGTCTAGGTCCTGCTGTCAACGCGTCATCAGTAGAGAGGATTTTTTAATCCATCCCGTGAGAGATCCGGGGTAGGTGACTTGGACCCAGTCCCCCTCGGTTTTATGAGCGATCACCTCTAAACCACCGTAAAGATCAAGAATTGCGACTTGGTTGTCCCCGGGGGCCGTTTGCAACGAAACTTTCTCTTCAATGATGGTTCCTCGCAACACCGTCGCGTCGTAACTTTTCAACGCTAAAAGCCCTGTAAATATAACAAACGCTAGAGTCAAAAATGAACCGATCATAGGAAACGGCGGTAAAGAGCGCTCTTCATGGAGGGCTTTCTTGCGCCGCCCAATGTAAGAAACAAGGGACCAGCCGGCAGCAAAGAAAGTGATGGCAGATAAAACCAAATAGGCAGACAGAGGAATTGGCTGAAGAAGTTTTGCCCTTAAAGTCTCGTAGGCTTCAATCTGATGGGGAACATCTTTGACCTGCATCTGTGAAAGCGCAAACTTCAACCCCGCGTGAGCGGTGGGAAGTTCGGGGTCATGAGCCAGAGCTTTGCGCAGAAGGCCAATTGCAAGGGGCTTTTTCCCCATTTGAAATTCAGCCAAGGCCAAGTTGGTGAGAGTCGTTGCATTATCAGGATCTTTGTCTAGTGCCGTCCTGAAAAGTGATTGAGCCTTAGCATAGTCTTTTGCCAGATAAGCTTGAGTTCCTTGCGTGAAAAGGTCGGCAACAGATTCGTTCTGAGCCATGACCAGAGCGGGCAAAACAAGAAATAGAAAGAACACAGAGAGAGATTTCAATTTCGACATAGCCCTTCAAGTTTACAGATAAAAGTCTTTCCGTGTCTACCACGTGTCTTGTCTTAGTCCTGGGCGCGGAGTAAACTAGCCTGGCATTTCAAATAACAATGGGTCCTGCTCATTCTTGGACCCGCGAAAGGTATTATGAGCTCTCTTGTTGGTCATCAGATACAGCAATCCGAAAAAGTTAAAACCCTGATTCAAGATCTTGTGGGTGAAGTGACAAAACTCAACTCGCAGATATCAGGAATGCGTGCACCGCTAGATGAGTTCAAAGACGCCGGAAAACAAAAAATCGATTTGACCGGACAATTCCGCGGTCGTCCTTTGCATTATCCCTATATGGGAACGGGCGCGGGACGTGGTCCTTATGTAGAGCTTGAAGACGGCAGTGTGAAGTTGGATCTGATCAACGGAATCGGTATCCATTTGATGGGCCATGCTCATCCTCGCGTGATTGCTGCAGCTGTTCGCGGTTCTTTGTCAGACATTTTAACGCAAGGAAATTTGCAGCCCAATAACGAGTATCGCCTGTTCACGGAAAAAATGGTGAAGCTGGCCAGTAAAAAAAGCCGCATCAAGTATGCATGGATTGCAACTTGCGGAACGATGGCAAACGAAAATGCGCTGAAGTTGTCTCGTCAAAAAAATTCACCAGCTCGTTTTGTGATGGGCTTTAAGGATGCGTTTGCAGGGCGCTCAACTATGATGGCGGAAGTCACCGACAACCCTGCTTACAAACAAGGTTTGCCGGAGTATCATGAAGTTTTGCGTGTGCCTTTCTATGACAAAAGAGATCCTCGTTCTGGCGAAAAGGCTTTGACGGCGATGAAAGAGCACGTGGCGAAGCATGAAGGAAATATTTCTGTTTTCGGCTTTGAGCCCATGCTGGGTGAGGGCGGCTATCAAGCGGCTCCGCGCGAATTCTTCGTACCTCTTCTTGAGTTCTGTAAATCAAAAAATATCGCTGTGTGGGCAGATGAAGTTCAAACATTCACTCGTACGGGCGAATACTTTGCGTTTGAGACTTTGGATATTGGACAATATATCGACATCTGCACGATTGCGAAAACAGCACAAATTGGGGCGACTCTTTATACGGAAGAGTACAATCCAAAACCAGGTCTTATTGCGGGAACCTTCTCGGGTTCAACACCTTCCTTGGCGGCGGGCATGGAAATGCTAGACATGTTGAGTGAGGGTTTCTTGGGTCCTAATGGACGTATCAATCAAATTCACAAACGCTTTATTGACGGCATTAACCGCATGAATGAAACAACCTGCAAAGGGATTGCTCAAGATGCCGGCGGTATGGGCCTCATGATTGCGTTTACTCCGCACGATGGAAAAAAAGAGAGCGTGAATACCTTCTTAAATAAACTTTTCCAAAACGGCGTGATCGCTTTCCCTTGTGGAAAAGACCCTGTACGCGCGCGCTTCTTGGTGCCGGCGATTATTCAAGATGAAGATATTGATATCGCGCTGAAGACCATCGAAAAAACTTTGCTCGAAGGAGTTTAGTTGAATTTTATTGAGGCCTGCCGGCAATTTATTTCTATCGACAGCACGCCCACTCATGGCAATAAAGAATTGGCCAAGTGGGCGGCGGCCTTTTGTCGTCAAAAGGGACTTCACGTCGAAGAACAAGAAGAGGTTGTTGGCGATTTGCCTCAAGTGAATGTGATTGCTCGCCCTCAGTCCGAACGACCCGGGGCGGAGTTTTTGTTGCAAACTCATTTAGACACTGTCGATCCGGGGCCATTTTCTCTTTGGACTGAAACCGGGGCCAATCCCTTTGATGCCCATATCATCGATGGAAAAATTCATGGTTTGGGTGCGGCAGATGTGAAGCTTGATTTTTTGTGCAAGCTTGAAGCGCTCTCCTCTTTTGGAAGCAATCGCCAATGGCGATTGCCGCCGGTGCTGGTAGGAACCTTCGGTGAAGAGTCCGGCATGCAGGGGGCCTTGAAGCTTATTCGAAAAAATAAGATTGCGGTGAAAATGGCTCTTATTGGCGAGCCTAGTAATTTACAGGTTATCAATGCCGCCAAAGGCTTTGCGAGTGTTGAGATTCGTGTGCCTTTTTCTGAACAAGAGATGAACTATCGCCAAGAACATAATTTGCGCGAGAGCACCTCAACCCAGTCAAAACTCTTCCGTGGGAAGGCGGCACACAGTTCGGTGCCACATTTGGGGGAGAGTGCGATTGTCAAAATGCTGGATGCGATCATGATGCTTCCGGATTCAGTCAACATTATGGAGATGGATGGTGGGATCAACTTTAATACGGTCCCAAGCCATGCGTTTTTGGAAATAGACATGGTGTCGACGGTAGAAAGTCCGATTTCACGTAAGATTGCAAACATTTATCGCGCGGTGAAAACTTTGGAGTTGGAGTTCTTAGAACATAAAGATAATGAATTCCATCCCAGCTCTCCGACTTTGAATATCGGTCTGGTGAGAACCAACGAGGATGACATTCAACTTTCGGGAACTTGTCGGATTCCTCCGATTATCACTCAAGAGATTTACGAAGGATGGATGGATCGTCTGCGCGGAGTGTGTGAAGAAAATGGAGCCAGCTTCCGAGTGAATGACTACAAAAAACCCTTCCGCACAGAGATGAATTCTATCTTGGTGAAGGGCTGCTTGGATGAGCTTCGAGCGATGGGATTAAATGATCAGCCCATTTCTCAAGCTTCGACCAATGAGGCGAGTATTTTTTCTCGCGTTGGTATTGAATGTGTGTGCTTTGGTCCCGGAAAACGGGAAGGGAACGTACATACGCCTCAAGAACATGTCGCCTTGGCCGACTTGGAAAAGGCCGTAGAATTTTATAAAAGGATCATAGAAAGGTTTTGTCTGTGAGTTTCATCATTCGTTCAGCTCAGCACGATGATCTGAATCAATTGGTCGATTTGGCCAAACAGTTTAATTTGTTAAATTTGCCGGGAGACAAAAAAGTCATTAGCGATAAAATTGATCGCAGTCAGCAGTCCTTCGAAGGGAAGCTTCCTAAGAATCAAGCGGAGTACTTGTTTGTTGTGGAAGATATCGAAGAAAAAATGGTCGTGGGCAGCTCATTGGTCATTGCTAAGCATGGTTCAGAAGAGGTCCCCCATAGTTTCTTTAAAATTTTTAAAAGAGACCACTTTTCCCAGGATTTAGGCATTGGATTTATTCATCAAGTTTTGCGCTTTCAGCTGGATTTTGACGGTCCAACAGAAATCGGAGGACTTCTTGTCGATAAGTCCTATCGTCGCCGTCCAGAAAAACTGGGTAAACAAATCAGTTTATCGCGTTTCCTCTATATGGGTCTTCATCCTGAAAAGTTTGAACAGCGTGTTTTGTGTGAGTTAACACCACCCCTGACGGAAGAAGGTCGCAGTGAATTCTGGGAGGCTTTGGGAAGACGTTTTACGGGTCTTCCTTACCAAGAGGCGGATCTTCTAAGTCAGTCGCACAAAGAGTTTATTGAAAGTCTTTTCCCGCAAGATGACATCTATTTGTGCCTGCTAGACTCCAAGGCGCGTCTTGTTTTGGGGCGCGTGGGAGAAGCCACCAAACCCGCTCAACATCTTCTTGAAAGCATCGGGTTTAGTTACCTTGATGAGGTCGATCCTTTTGATGGGGGGCCTCACTACGGCGCAAATACATCTGAAATTTTGCCTATCAAATACGGCCGTCGTTTGAAGGTCAGCGAATTCAAAGATGCCGCTTACAAAGAACAAGGCCTTGTTGCCACAACAGGTGACGAATTTAAAGTGGCTTTGGCGTCAGCCGATGTGCGCGGGCAAGAAGTGGCACTGGCTCCGAAAGTGCGACAACTTTTGGATATTGAAGTTGGCGAAGAAATTTATATGTCTCCATTTAATTACAATAGAGGAAGATAGACATGAGCACCACCATGTTTGAAGTGAATTATAAAGGTGATTTTATCAACGGACGATTCGTTCCAGTGCAAAAAGGAGACGGAGAGTTCAAAGACATCAGTCCGTCTGACTTGAACGACCTGGTGATGACGGTTCCATTTAAACATGATCACATCGATGAAGCCTGTGTGGCCGCAAAAAAAGCCTATCCTGCGTGGGCGACATTGCCCTTGGCAGAGCGAAGAAACTATTTGATGCGTTTGAAAGAGCTTTTTGACAGTCATGCAGAACAAATGGCGCAAATCATTTCTCGCGACACGGGAAAGCCCTCTTGGGAGGCGTTGACTGAGGCTAAACTTTTGGGTGGCAAAATTGATGTGACCCTAAATCATTCATTGAACCTTGTCGCGGAAGAAAGAATTACCAACGCTCTTCCGCAAGTTGACGGGGTGATTCGCCATCGCTCGCGTGGTGTGATGGCGGTGGTGGGTCCGTTTAATTTCCCGGCCCACTTGCCCAATGGACATATCATTCCGGCATTAATCGCTGGAAACACCGTTGTCTTTAAGCCCTCAGAACAAACGCCCGCCGTGGGTCAGTTTATGGCCGAGATCTTTGAAAAGGCTCAGTTTCCCCCCGGTGTTTTCAATTTAGTGCAAGGTGATGGCGCCGCCGGAGGACGTCTGGTCGCTCATGAGCATGTGGACGGTATTTTGTTCACGGGTTCTTATGAAGTCGGACTCAAGATCAAACAAGAAACGCTCACTCACTACTGGAAGATTTTGGCTCTGGAAATGGGTGGTAAAAACGCCACGATTGTTTGGGAAGACGCCGACATGGACAAGGCGATCTATGAAAGTTTAGTGGGCGCTTATATGACGGCGGGACAACGCTGTTCTTGCACCAGTCGAATCATCTTACATCCGAAGTTGGCAGACGAGTTTACGGAGAGATTTTATCAAGCGGCGAAAAAGTTGACCATTGGACACTGGAAGGAAAACACCTTCATGGGAACTTTGATCAATGCGGCGGCGGTTGAAAAATACATCCGTTTCCAGGAAATTGCGAATCGTGAAAACTGTGAAAGTTTGATGCGCGGAAAGTCGCTGGATCTTAAACACAAAGGTTACTATGTGACTCCGAGTATTCACTTGGTAAAGAAATTTGATCCGAATAGCGTTTATCAAAAAAGTGAAATTTTCGGCCCGAACGTCGCGATCTATCAGACAGACAATTTTGACGAAGCAATGACGATCGTTAATTCGACGGGCTATGGCCTGGTCATGGCATTGTTCTCGAAAGATAAAGCACTTTATGAAGAGGCTTTATTTAAGGCTCGCGTGGGGCTGTTGAACTGGAATCGGACGACGAACGGAGCCAGCTCGCGTCTTCCGTTTGGAGGCATGGGTAAATCCGGGAATGATCGTCCTTCGGCCCACTATGCAATTCAGTATTGCACGGTGCCGGTGGCGAGTTTGGAAGACCCGACTCCTTTTGATCCGACAAAAATTTTGCCGGGTATGAATTTGGATCTGAAATAATGAAGAAGAATTTTTTGGTATTAACGATTGCGGTGGTGGCATTGGTTCTCGCAATAGGTGCGGGAGCTGGTTATCTGGCGTATGAGTTTTTGAAAGCTCCTCCCAGTCAAGTGGCTCAGGACGTGGTCTATGAGGTGACTTCGGGAAAAGGATTTAACTCCATCGCCCAGGAACTTCAGGAAAAAGGCCTCGTTAAAAATGCGCTGTTCTTTTCCATCTATGCTCGCATTAAGGGAGATCGCTCCAAGTTGAAGGTGGGTGAATATCTTCTGCGCACGAATATGATGCCTTCTGAAGTATTGGCCGTGATCACCTCGGGAAAAAGCATTGCACGCAGCTTTACGGTCAGCGAAGGCCTCAGCATTTACGAGATTGCTGACCTTTACGAAAAACAGGGGTTTGGAACCGCAGCTGATTTTTTAAGTGTCGTTCGTGACCCCGAATTTATCAAAAGCCTTCTTGGGGAATCACAGGCAAGTCTAGAGGGATATCTTTTCCCTGAAACATACATGCTGACCAAATACACAGACACAAGAACTTTAGTCGCAAACATGGTGAAGAGATTCCTCTATGTTTTCAACGAGGTTTTGCCTCTGGCGACGGTGCAAGGGTGGAAACGTCATCAGGTCGTCACTTTGGCGAGCATTATTGAAAAAGAAACGGGGGCTCCTGAAGAGCGACCGTTGATTTCCTCCGTCTTTCATAACCGCCTTTTAAAAAAGATGCGTTTGCAAACAGATCCTACGGTGATCTATGGAAAAGCAGAAAAGACGGGGCATATCGAAATCAATATCACTCGCAATGATCTTGTTACGCCCACTCCGTACAACACCTACGTTATCAGTGGTTTGCCTCCAGGACCTATCGCAAATCCGGGGCGTGAGGCGCTGTTGGCGGCGTTAAAGCCCGAAGAAAGTTTGTATTTGTTTTTTGTCAGTCAGAACGACGGCACTCATGTGTTTTCCGAAGACTATCAGGGCCACAAAAAGGCGGTCGAAAAGTTTCAACTAGATCGTCGCGCCCGTGAGGGAAAATCTTGGCGTGACCTCAAAAAGCGCGAAGCGGCCCCGGCTAAAAACTAAGGTTCAAAATCATCGGGAGCACTGACTCGATCGAATGATTTTGTGTTTGGGTTGTATTTGAAGATATTCAGTCGTGGCACCATCTGGTCATCATAGGTGGGG
>JAHRXB010000230.1 GCA_019104905.1 Bdellovibrio sp. | reverse complement strand
GGCAACAAGGTTACCGCCCCGTGGCCGAATATGCTTATAGGGTCGATGCCTTTAAAGACAATCAACAGGGCAAAGAAGTGTTTCGTGGGGTTTCCGAGATTCTATCTTTGTCAGAGACCAAATTGATTGTCTTGGAGCGAGGAGTTCGCCTTTTCTCTAAAAATGTTTGGGCACAGACGGTGGCGTTGTATTTAGTGGATCTTTCAAAAGGATCAGATGTAACGTCTTTGGGAAAGCTGAGCGACGGGAAGTTTGCTGGAGTTGAGAAGGTCAAACTGATTGATTTTGAAACGGATCTTAGTAAAGAGCGCGGCACCAAAACTATTCAGAACTTTGAGGCTTTGACTTGGGGGCCGAAGTTGGCGGATGGACGCCGCAGCCTTCTTGTAATGGGCGATAATAATTTTTCTAAGAACGAAATTACCGAACTGATTGTGTTTGCTGTTGAAGGTGAATAGGTATGATGACTGTATGGAGACTCCGTCCTGGAGCTGATAAACGAATTCGCAGTGGACACCCGTGGGTTTTTTCCAATGAACTTTCTGTCAGTCCCAAAGGGCATGTTCCGGGAGCTCCTGTGGAGCTGCAGGATGCAAAAGGGCAATTTCTGGCGCGTGGTTATGGCAATCCTCACTCGTTGATCGCCTTTAGGGCCTTGAGTTTTAATAATCAAGATGAAGCGCCGACGGGTTTTGATTTTCTACAGAACAAAGTTTTGAACTCTTGGCAGGTGCGCAAAGCCGCCGGATTTCGAGGAAGCTTCCGTCTGGCTTTTGGTGAATCCGATTATATTCCGGGCTTGGTTTTGGATTATTATCTCGTGGAACAAAATGGCAAAAGAGCCCAAGTATTTGCCGCCCAGCTTGTCACCGCAGGTATGAACGAAGCCCTAAAAAATGCAGAAGATTTTTTTAAAGGTTTGGTGGCTCAGGCTCAAGAGCGGGGATTGTCTTTGTTTTCTTGGGAACAGACGGCCGTGGTTCTTCGTAATGACGTGAACATTCGTAAACTTGAGGGGCTTCAGGTTGAGGCTCCAAAAGTGATAAAAGATCTTCCCGGATTTAATCTGACGGATATTGAGATTCTTTTGAATGGGGCCGGCGACGATGGCTTGGTTTCCATGAGTTGCGATTTGGCGGAAGGACAAAAAACAGGTTTCTTCCTGGATCAAACTCATAACATCTATCTTGCCGTGAATCTTTTTAAGAACTGGGCGAAGACCCAAGAGAAGCGGAAGATTCGAGTTTTAGATCTTTGCTGTTATGTGGGGCATTGGTCGACACAAATTACTCGGGCCTTGAAATCCCTGGGATTTGAAGTGGAGATCTCTTTGGTGGATATCTCAAAGAGCGCATTAGCCTACGCTAAAAAGAATGCCGAACGGGAAGGGGCTGAAGTCCTTGTTCATGAGTTGGACGTCTCTGAGGGGTTAACACAGTTGCCAAGTGCACATTACGACATTGTGATTGCGGATCCTCCGGCCTTTATCAAATCAAAAAAAGATATTCCGATTGGCAAACACGCTTATCTTAAAATGAACACCCATGCTTTTCGTATGGTGAAGAAGAATGGCTTTGTCGCGTCTTGTTCCTGTTCTGGTCTTTTGGAAGAAGAAGAGTTTCGAGATGCGATTCGTAAGGCCTCTCTTAGAAACTTCTCTGAAGTGCGCAGTGTTTTGCGCGGAGGGCATGCGGCGGATCACCCGACGTTAATGCAGTTTCCGGAAGGGTTTTATCTTAAGATGTATGTTCATTACATTTTATAGTGATTCTGAACCGAAGTCTCAGACTGATTCTTCGAATCACACGATGCTCTGACCTTGGGACCAAAACCCCGCCGACTCCGTCAGGCCGGAAAGGACTGAGTGGAAATGGGACTGTGTTTGGAGACGTTCTTGTCCGAAACGTTTTTCGAATTCTTTTTGAATAAAGGGCACTTTGGCGGTTCCGCCCGTGAGGCAAACTAGATCTACTTTTTCCGGCGTGATACCAGCATCCTTTAGACAGGCGTCCAACCCGGCGAATATCTTTTGGCGGTTTTCTGTCGCCCATTCAACAAACTGAGAAACAGAAAAGGATTCTGTAATTTCCAGCCCAGGATAATCAAAAATAAATTGAGCTTCATCGACATTAGAAAGAGTTCTTTTCGTTTTCTCAATATTTTCAAAGAACGGGAAGATCTGTTGGTCTTCAATGAGAATAAAAAGCTTTTCGACAGCGTCCGCATCCTTTTTGGTCAGAGAACATTTTTTTACTTCACGGATGAACTCGTAGGTCTCTTTTTCTTTAAGGTGAACAATGTGCGCGGGATGGTTCAGTCGTTGAGTGACTCCTACTGGCATGGTGAGGACATTGCTTCCCATTGGCAATCGATAGCGCGATTTGGCTCCGAAGTATTCATTCAGTCGATGGCTCATAAACACGCTATCTAGAGAGTCTCCGGCCAGGGGGCAGCCATCAATGGCCAGAACATCTTTCTTAGAGAAGTTTTCGGGACGAAGCTTGATCAAGGTGAAGTCGGAGGTGCCTCCGCCGAAGTCTCCAATAAGAACTATTTTTTCCGAAGTGAGTTGGCGACGGTAATCAAACGCCGCAGCTAAGGGCTCGGGAACAAACTGCACGTCTTTAAAACCTGCAAACTTTGCGGCCTTTTGCATGCGATGAAGAGCAAAGCCGTCACTGACTTCATCCATCGAGTAACGAGCAGGTCGTCCAATAACGGCTCGCTCGACGGACGTGTTCAATATTTTCTCTGCTCTCTTTTTTAGTTCGAGAAGAAACACGCCAATCAGATTTTCCAAAGTTAAAATGCGATTATCTAAGATCGTTCCGAGATAGTTTTGATTAGGAAGATGTGACTTGAAAGAGCGAAACAGGCGTCCTTCCATGTCTTGTTCGATGTATTGCTCAATCGCCTCTGATCCGTAATAACAAAGGTCGGGATGGGGGAAATAAAGAAGAGTTCGCATCAGAGTGGGATCGGAAGCACGCGCATCGATGGCCAGGGCTTCGTGTCTTTGTCCATTGTGGAAAGCTCCTACCAGCGAATTACTTGTGCCGAAATCAATCGAGAGAATAGTGTCTGAACTCATTTAGAAAAAGTACCAAAATTCAGACATTTCCACAATATGGTCGACTTGTCGGGTCTGGGAGGGCCGTTGTTTGTCACCGCGATTTTCTTCTTTTCAGAGGGCTGAGATAAAACCCAAGGATAAAAGTGAACTTGGTATGATGGCTAAGATTTTTACAGAAGGGATTTGTATGAATCTAAAGAATGTACATGTTCAAATTCTTGTTCTTCTGGGCTGCTTGGTCGGAGTTGTTTCCTGTGGGAAATTGCACTCGAATATTCGACAGCCCGCGAGTTCTCTAGAGGAAGCCTCTTTGGAATTGCCAACGACCTATGAACCTCAACCCTTTGCAGAAGTTGAGGCGCTTGAGTCCGCGGAGGTTGTTGTTGGTTCAGAGACACCATCAGAGTCAGAAGTCGCTCCGAAACCTGAAGTTAAAAATCCTGAGGTAGATTCGAAAAGTGATATGGTGGGCCCCGGGACCCTCAAACCCACAGTCTACTATTTCGTTATTATCGATGAAGATAAAAATACTTGCCCCGCAGAAAGCAAACAAACTCTTCATGGCGCCGGGGGAAAGTCTCTTCTGAGTGTATGCCCTAAGACAGCTCAGGCCTGTGGGCTTCAGGGATCTTGTGGGGTGATTCAAAAAGGTGTGACTCATACTTTCAACATCATTGGACGTTTTGAAGGGCAAGATCGCTACTTTGAAATTGAAGAGGACGGCTGCCGATTTGGATATGGAGTTCGTAGTTCATGTCTTGATCCTTTCTATACGTTGGCTGCGGATCTAGAAATCTATAAGCCGGGAGAGGTGATTTTCGTGCCCGCAGTGGTTGGATTGCAGTTGCCCGATGGCTCAAAACACAATGGATACTTTGTCATTCGCGATAAAGGCCGTGGGGTGAAGGGTCTAGGGCGGTTCGACTTTTTCTCGGGCTTCTATAGTTGGTACGACCCAAAGAATCCGTTTAAGAAATTGGGTTTGGGAGACATCAAGACGAACATTCCTTATTTCCGTGTCGGCGGAGAGACGGCCAAGAAAGTCCTTTTAAATCGGGCCTTCCCTCAGCTTCCACCCTCTCTGAGTTCTAAATAAAAAAAGGTCGGCAATGATGCCGACCTTTTTTCTAGAAACGAACATTCTAAATTCACTATGAAACGGTATTCTTTGGTGCTGGCGTTGCTTGAACTTGCGCTGCCGCCACCTGAGCCATTTGTGCCACGGCCATCTGCGCGTGTTGCGCTTGTTGGTGGTAATAGTTTAATTTAGCCACATATTCTTTGAGTGCCGCATTTTCTTGCTTCAGAACTCCAAGCTGCGTGAGTGCCTGTTGCAGGTGACTGTAGTAGTCCTGGGCTTCCAAGGCTTTCTTATCCAAAGCTAACTTCATTTCGATGATCTTGGATTCTGCAACGGACATCAAATTCTTAAGAACGTCATTTTGTTTTTGTGCTGACATTTCAACATCGTTGAAGGAAGCAGAGATCTTCTCGATTTCGTCATTCAGAGAAGAAACTGTTTCGTCTCTTTCCGCGACGGTCGCTTTTAGCTCCTCAACAGTTTGTTCCAATTCGTACTTTTCGGTTTTGAGACCTTGAATCTGCCCTTCCAACTGCTCCCGTTGCTCTTCCCAAAGATTTTGTTCTTTGGAGAACGCATTTTTGGCTTTCGCCAACTCCATCGCCGTTTCTTCTTTAAGAGCCTGATTAAGGTCTAAGTCCCTTTGCAGGATTTTATTCTTCTCAAAAAGCGCCTGACTGTACTTTTTTTCCTCGCTCTGCATTTGCAGGGCACGGGCTTTAAGGCCCTGGATCTCGAGCTGAAGATGAAGGCTTAGTTCCAGAGATTTTGCGAGGTCGGAGCTGAGTTTTGTATTGTTGGCTCTTTCGGCAGAGAGTTGGTCAGCCAGTTGCTTAAGCTGCGCGTCCAACGTTTCAGGTCCGTAAGAAACATTCTCAAGGCTCTTGATTTTTTCGAGAAGAACCTCTTGAGAGCCTTGAAGCTCTGAATGGAATTTTTTCATCTGAAC